>CAZIQW010000053.1:4638-10265 GCA_964541585.1 uncultured Dehalococcoidales bacterium
TCTTCATAATTAGGGTATATTTTGGGGCGCAAAGGCATTCTCCTGGCTTAAACAAAGAAGCAAGCGACCTCATGGCTGTTGTCCACCTGTTTCAGCCGCGGCACGGTCCGGCGGCAATCCGGATAAGTATAGCACAATATCAACGATAAATGTTATAATTTTATGAACCATGGATTGGAGCATCAGATGACGGAAGGTACAATCAGACTGGCCATTTTTGATTTTGACGGAACACTGACCACCGGCCATTTATGGGTAGGCATATCCAAACATCACCGGGCCAAAAAAGTAAACAGATTGAACCTCTACACATATTTTCTTTCCCATATGCCTTACTGGTTTGCCTCCAAGCTAAGACTTTACGGAGAAGCAAAGCAGCGGGCTAAATGGGGTGAAGACTTACCGGCTTTATTTAAAGGTTTTACAATCGAGGAAGCCCGAAAAGTCTATGAATGGGTCAGGGATAATTATTTCTTACCTTTACTGCGGCCGGATGTGATGGAATTAATGAAAAAACACCGGAAACAGGGGTATGAAGTAATGATACTTTCCGGTATGCTGGAAGACCTTTTAGAAGTAGTTGGACAAAAAATCGGGGCAGATCATATCATAGGCACCAGAGTGGAAATAATTAATCGCCTCTATTCCGGACGAATAATCAAACCCCTCTGTTTCGGAGAGGAGAAGGCCAGATTACTCCAAAAATATATTCAAGAAAAACAACTGCGAGTGGACCTAAGCCAGAGTGTAGCTTATGCCGACAGTATTTATGATATGCCGGTGTTCCAAATGGTGGGCAATCCAGTAGCGACTTATCCTGACAAAGAACTGTATGCCCTGGCGCTCAGCCGGAAATGGCCCATAATCGGTGACAGTCAAACCACTACCAATCACTTTTAGCTTTCAGTTTTTTCAGCTATTACCAGATGTCACTTATTAATCCCGGACAATCAGCCTCACGGCGCAACGCTTTCCGGGGTCCTGGCTGTAACCGGTCTTCGGGAAGTCCTGGCCGCCCCCTCCTCCATAGCCCTGGCTTTTTTCAGAACATCTTTTAATTCATCATCACTCACAATTATCTCGCCTTGCAGGTAACGATAAAACAATTCCGACCATCCCAGGATAGCATCCGCCGGTATTTTCCCGGCAACAGCCAGGTCTTTGGCATAAGCTGTCGTAAAAGTTTTCAGTCGGCAGATTGCCTCCCTATCCTCAGATGCCATCTTAGATTCCGGTGCGCGGGCTTTCTCCACCGGTTCGACATCCAGAACGTTAGTAAATCTGCCTTTTTGCTCGGTAAACAACTTCAAGGTTCTATTCTCGCTGTTACGGAGCATGTCATACTTACTCGAAAGGTCATGCCAGTTCCCCTCATTGTCCTGTACGCGGCGAAAAATCCGGTGTGTGCGATTTTCCTGGTCGATTATTTCCAGCCAGGTACTGCCATCTTTAGATCTTTCCTGAACATCCTTAACAGTAATCAAACTGGTTGCCATAACTGTCTCCCCCTCCACACCTGCTATTTCAAGTTTACAAGCTTCTTCGCATACGGTCTCCGGCACGGCTTATCAAGCTTAAGCTGAGACTAATTCATTCCTGTAAACTCCTATATTTATATGCTATATAATATTAAGAAAAATGTACAAGGTGCAGTTTTTTTTACGATATCCAATGTGCTATTGCCCCGGAACGCTCAAAAGCATCAATCATAAAGAACGGGTAAAAACGGCTGCGACCTCACAGGGGCAAAATTATGCCGGGAAAAGACCACTCTCTGCTCCCACCCCCGGGCGCCGCCGGTCTTAAACCACTGGCAAATGATAACGGGAGAACGGCTGAAATGGTTTTCATCAAACTTCACACGATGACCTATTGTCATCAAGTCAGTATCAGCCAGGGCGTGGTTGACCTTTTCAGAATTTAACGTACCCGCCCGCTGTAGGGCATCAACCAGTACCTGGACCGAACGGTAGCCGGAACCGATGTTCCTGTTTAACGGCTGTCCGGTCTCTCTGGCCCATCTTTCCGCCAGCGATGCCGGAGTAGTTGAGCCAATCCCCGGGGAATTTTTAAATGACGGGTCCCAGCCTACCTCGACTCCAACACCCTCCGGCAAATCATCCCCCCAGGAAACAATGTCCTGATAAAAGAGAGGCGCCCTTCCCACACCGACGAGTTTGGGCTCAAAATCCTGAGCCTGGCACTGTTCCCAAAACGATTGGAATAAAGACGGCGTAGCGTTGCCCAGGAATACTTCACAGTTATTGGTTTTCCAGTAATTTATGGCTGTAGAGAAATCTTTAATATTTGACGGCGTCAGTCCCATTTTGATATCCCAGCCGAAGGGGGTATAACCCATTTTCTTTAATAGCGGGCCGAGCGTATTGTACCAGCTTCTGCCTTCAGCATCGTCGGAGGCAAACATCGCCACATTCTTATTAATCCGGCTGCTATATTTTTTCAGCATATCCATCCAGGTATCCAGGACAGTATAGTTGGGATTTCCGGAGCGAAAATCCAGGGTTTGAGCCGGTATGGTCATGGCAAACATGCCGGTCGCCCAGGTGTACTCCCAGCCGGTAGCTGCTTTCTGCCTCATTCCCAACCACGGCTCGAGCAGACCAACCGAGGTCACATAGGGGATTTTATAACGATCACATACGGTTGAAACGCCATAATGCATTTGGGATGGTTCATCACCCGAAATAATAAACTGGACCTTGTCCCTGGAAATCAGGCTTTCCGCCAGATTACCGGTTCTGTCCGGATTGCTCCGGCTGTCCTCGACAACAAGTTTTATCGGCATCCTGTCAGTTCCTACCGTCACCCCACCCTTATCATTAATATCGCTTACAGCAGCCTCCAGCCCAAAGAGGGCTCCTTCCCCATATCCGGCATATTCTCCCCTCAAAGATTGAATAGCGCCTACCCTGATTTCTCCGCCGGGCTGCTGGGTATGAACAGGAACAGGGCTGACAAGAGACATGGATACAAGCAGGACGACAACAAGCAATACTAAAATGTATTTTCTCACTATCCTTACCCTGTAAGTAGCTATATTCCGCATCAGCATATTGAATGGGCTCTATTTACTTTATAACCTATTGAACGCTGAAAGTGGGAAAAAACCCTTCCTTCTGAATTCAGAAGGAAGGGTTTCGGAATTACTGTTCTGCCGGGATTTAATTATATGTAACGCAAAAAATAAATGCCTGATTAATTCAGCCCCACCCTGAGATGCTTCGGCCTCGCCGGTCGAGGCCTCCAGCATGACAGACCGGCAAATATTTCATGCGTCTTATATAATTACTATCAGACTGTTTTGACCGGCTTTTCTTCGCTGGAAGAATCTCCGTTTGAAGGCGCGGCGCCTTTCAAAGCAAAAGCTTTAAATAATTCGATGGGTAACGGGAAAATAATGGTGCTGTTCTTTTCGGAAGCGATTTCAGTCAATGTTTGTAAATAACGCAGTTGCAGGGTAGTGGGTTCCCTTGAAATGATTGCACCGGCTTGAGCCAGTCTTTCAGATGCCTGGAATTCACCATCGGCATGGATAATTTTAGCACGTCTCTCGCGTTCTGCTTCAGCCTGGGCGGCCATAGAACGTCTCATAGTTTCAGGAAGCTCAACATCTTTTATTTCAACTGTACTGACTTTTACTCCCCATGGATCGGTATGTTCGTCAATGATTCTTTGCAATACCTGGTTCAGTTTTTCCCGGGAGGCCAGCAGCTCATCAAGTTCAGATTGGCCTAGCACGTTCCGCAATGTTGTCTGAGAAATCTGTGAGGTAGCCCTTATGTGGTCCAGGACTTTAACTACGGAACTTTGCGGGTCAACTACTCTAAAATAGACCACCGCGTTAACTTTCACTGTAACATTATCCTTGGTAATTACATCCTGCGGCGGCACATCAAGGGTGACGATACGCAAATCAACCTTAACCATACGATCGATAAAAGGGATAATGACAAAAAGTCCGGGACCTTTCGCTCCGGTAAGCCTTCCTAACCGGAATATTACACCCCGCTCATACTCCTGGACTACCTTGATAGTCAGGGGTAAAAGAATGAGAATTACGACTATGATGATACCAATAACGATTGCATTCTCCATATTTTCTACTCCTTCGCTTTTTTAGTTACGGAAAGTTTTAAGCCATTAACATGAGTAACTATCACCTCCTCTCCAGGAGTAATATTCCCGGATTTCGATATAGCATTCCACAATTCTCCATTTAAATAAACCGTGCCTTCAGGATTAAGTTTTCTCCGTACCACGGCTGTCCTCCCTATCAGGTCTTCTTTCCCTGTAGTAGCCTTGCGACGGTATGTCTTCACAATGAACAAAGCGGCAAAAGCTACAAAACCACCTATCAGGAGAGCCAGCAGGACGATAACCCACCAGTCAACCTGAAAAATTGGGGATGCTCCTTGAAAAAGCATCAGAGCGCCTAAAATGAAAGCCGCCAGCCCCCCTCCAAGAAGCAGACCGAAACTACTGGTGAAGAATTCAGCCACGAAAAGACCGAAAGCCAGGATTATAAGCAAAACACCGGTCCAGTTTACCGGCAATGTTCCCAGAGAGTAAAAAGCCAGTAACAAGCTTATGGCTCCGATAACTCCCGGGAATATTAATCCCGGATTGAAAATCTCCGCAATAATGCCCAGCGACCCGATGCTCAGCAAGATAAGGGCAATATTGGGATCGCTGATGGCAAAAAGAAAGCTCTGAATCCAGCTCATTTCAAAACGGTTAACAGCTGCTGATTCCGTATTGATGGTTATGGTGGAACCATCGATTAAAGTAACAGACATGCCGTTCAACTGAACCAGCAAATCTTCCAGGGTAGGTGCTATCATATCGATTACATTCAACTCTAAAGCTTCAGTCTCGGTAATAGAAACGCTTTCCCGAACAGCGCTTTCCGCCCAATCGGCATTCCGCCCGTGCGAGGCAGCAATGCTCCGGATATAAGCAGCGGCATCATTCACTACCTTTTCCATCATATCATCAGATATCTCCTGCTCACCCATGGCGACCGGATGCGCAGCTCCTATTGCCGTATTGGGAGACATAGCCGCAACATGTGCCGAAAGAGTAATGAAAACCCCGGCTGAAGCCGCTCTGCCCCCTGACGGTGAAACATATACCACTACGGGCACTTCAGCGTTGGTTATGCTCTGTACGATATCCCGCATAGCGGTATCGAGACCACCGGGAGTATCCATCTGGATAACACAAACCGTAGCTCCACTCTTCTCGGAATCCTCAATACCGCGCTGGATGTATTCCGCCAGTACAGGATTAATTACTCCTTTTATCTGAAGTACATCGACCCTGGGTGCGCCGGTTTGAGCCGACAGCGAAGTTTGAGCCACCAGTGAAAAGGCCCCGAAGAGAAATATGATTGTCAGTATCGCCAATCGAACCAATTTGAATTTCATGTTTTCCTTAATACGCCTTAAAAATATTCTGGTATTGTAAGATGATTATAACTGGTATTAATATGTTATGGCAATCGGGTCTTTTATATAAGGAGAAAAGATGGCAAATATTATAGAAGGCAGAAACCCGGTACTAGATCGGAAGAGCACACGTCTGAACTCCAGTCACCGCTCATTATC
>CAZIQW010000054.1:0-10038 GCA_964541585.1 uncultured Dehalococcoidales bacterium
ACGGCAGCGGTCACCCTGGCCGGCATTATCAATGCTTTGAAAGTGGTGGGCAAGGACAAGAGCAAAGTAAGAGTAACCATGGTGGGTGTGGGTGCGGCTAATGTGGCCATCATCCGTTTGCTGATAGCGGCCGGATTCAAAGCCGAGAATATGATGCTGGTAGATAGTAAGGGCATATTAAACAGTAAGAGGAAGGATATAGAGGATAAACAGGTTGAAAATCCTTACAAATGGGATTTAGCCAGACGTACCAATCCGGACAACATCGCCGGGGGTACCGCCGAAGCCTTAGCAGGGGCGGATGTAGTGATTTCCCTGTCCGCATCCGGCCCGGATACCATCAAACCGGAATGGGTAAAAGGGATGGCCGGGAACGGCATCGGCTTCTTCTGTGCCAACCCCATACCGGAAATCTGGCCCTGGGATGCCCAGGAGGCCGGACTGAAAATCGTAGCCACGGGAAGGTCTGACTTCCCCAACCAGGTAAATAACTCGATCGGTTTTCCGGCTATCTTCCGGGGCACACTGGATGTCAGGGCGACCACAATCACTGATGAAATGTGCATTGCGGCAGCTTATGAATTAGCCAGATATGCTGAGGAAAAGGGAATCAATGAGAATTGCATTGTTCCCACCATGGCAAACTGGGATGTTTTCGTTCGTGTGGCCGTTGCCGTAGGCATGAAAGCCATGGAACAGGGAGTGGCTCTCAAGAAAATGACCCGGGAAGAATTGTACAAAACTTCGGAAAAAATCATTTCGGATGCCCGCGCTACTGCGGATACTTTAATGAAGAATGGACTGATTCCACCGCCACCACAAGGAGTATAGATATGCGAGAAGTCAATGCAAACGAGATAACCAGAACGGTAGCCGAGCTTTTCAAGGAAGCCAGCTTTTACCTGACGGATGATGTTCTGGCGCAGATTAAAACAGCGGCCGAAACTGAAGAATCACCGGTTGCCAGAGAAGTCCTGGGGCAAATTATCAAAAATGCGGATATTGCCTCCAGGGAGCAAATACCTCTCTGTCAGGACTGCGGAGCAGCGGTAGTTTTTGTTGAGCTGGGACAGGAGGTCCAGGTTACCGGGGGCGACTTCAATGCGGCGATAAATGAAGGCGTCAAACAGGCCTATGAAGAAGGTTATCTGCGCAAGTCCATGGTCAACAAGCCTTTTTCAGCCAGAATCAATACAAAAGATAATACTCCGGCGATTATTTATACCGACATTGTGCCGGGTGACCGGATTAAGATAACCGCGGTGCCCAAGGGCGGCGGAGCGGAGAATATGAGCCGGTTGAGTATGCTGACTCCGGCTGCCGGGAGAAAGGGTATCGTTGAGATGGTGGTCAAAGCGGTGGATGATGCCGGTTCCAATCCCTGTCCTCCCGTTATCGTGGGTGTGGGTATCGGAGGGACCGCAGAAAGGACTTTGCTGCTGGCCAAGAAAGCCCTGCTGCGGAAAGTGGGCGAGCATAATCCCGATCCCGAAGTAGCTGAACTGGAGACAGAGCTTTTAGAAAAGATAAACGGACTGGGTATAGGGCCGATGGGTTACGGCGGCAGGACGACGGCATTAGCCGTAAATATAGAGGTATTTCCGGCGCACCTGGCTACAATGCCGGTAGCCGTAAACTTAAACTGTCATAGCTCCCGGCATAAGGAGGCGACGATTTGAGCGAAACCAGAGAAAAGGTACAGTTGATAGATATATACATTATGGGTAAACGTTATCAGGTGCCCAGGGGTCTGACTATCATGCAGGCGCTGGAATATGCGGGTTATAAACTGGTGCGAGGCGCGGGCTGCCGCGGCGGTTTCTGTGGGGCTTGCGCTACCGTGTACCAGATTAAGGGAGATAACGAGCTTAAATTCGATCTCGCCTGCCAGACTGAAGTCCAGCCGGATATGTACCTGACACAGATACCTTTCTTTCCGACACAGAAGGCAAGCTATAAAATTGACGAGATGAAGGCCAATGCAGAGGAAATCCTGAAATATTATCCGGATATTGTAAAATGCTTTGGCTGCAATACCTGCACCAAGACCTGCCCCCAGGACCTGGAAGTCATGAATATCATGGCGGACGCCCTGAGGGGGGATATTTCCGGGGCTGCCGACAAGTCCTTTGACTGCGTAATGTGCGGACTCTGTGCCGCCCGGTGTCCCCAGGGTTTACAGCCGTACAATGTAGCCATGCTGTGCCGTCGCCTCCAGGGCAAGTATAAAGCTCCCCGCAGCAAGCACCTTGAGGATAGACTGGCGGAAATAAAGAGCGGCAAATATGCGGAGGACATGAAAAAGATCAAGTCTGCCGCCCGGGAAGAACTGAGCCAGAAATACGCCAATCGTGATATTGAGCCGGAAATTTGAAGATACAATGTGAAAATCAAAAATCAAAATGCAAAATTATCAGTTTCCAGTTTCGAGCTTCAAGCTTTGAGCTTCAAGTGGTGAGAAGGGAGATAAGTGACTCACTTTCCCATCTGGTAACTGGAAGCTTTGTGACTTTTGACCTTTGACTTTTGATTTAGGAGGAAATATGTACCCACCTGGATTACAGGAGACGATAGCCGGAGTTGAAGAAGGGCGTGAAGAGAGATTAAAAGTCGCTTTCAAAAGGATTACGCTGGAAGAGAAAACCCCCTTGCTGAAGACCTATCATCCGGATTACGTGGAGGGCGCCATGCGTGTCATCCAGGTCGGTCCCAACAAGGGTGAAAAAGCCCCCAATGAACTGGTTGAGCTTCTGGAAGGGAACTCGCGAATCGATCCGGCTAAAATCGACTTGAAGAAAATTGATTATGAGACGGATGTCCTGGTTATTGGAGGGGGAGGAGCCGGTGCTTCCGCCGCGCTGCTGGCCCAGGAGAACGGGGCCAGGGTACTGCTGGTTACCAAGCTCCGGCTGGGTGATGCCAATACCGTAGGGGCTCAAGCCGGCACCCAGGCCGCGGATAGACCGGAAGACTCACCGCTGACCCATTACCTGGATGTGATTGGGGGAGGGGGATTTACCAATGTTCCAGAGCTGGTCGAAGCATTAGTCATGGACGCCCCGGAAGTGATTAAATGGCTGGAAGAGCTGGGCGTGATGTGGGATAAGGAAGCCGACGGAGCGATGCATGAACTATCCGGGGGCGGCGCCTCACGCCGCAGGCTGCATTCCTGCCGCGACTATACCGGCCTGGAAGAGATGAGAGTTCTGCGGGATGAAATCCGCAACCGGAATATTCAATACCTGGAATTTGAACCGGTGGTCGAACTGATTCTGGACGATAAAGGCCAGGCGGCCGGCGCCATTTTAATGAACATGGAAACCGGGGAAATCTCACTTGTCCGGGCAAAAGCCGTGGTGATTGCCACCGGCGGCGGTGGAAGGCTGCATTTCCAGGGATTTCCCACCACCAACCATTACGGGGCTACCAGTGACGGTCTGGTGATTGCTTACCGGGCGGGCGCCAAGCTTATTTACATGGATACCATGCAGTATCATCCGACGGGGGTAGCTTATCCTCCGCAGATTATCGGGCAGCTGGTAACGGAAAAGGTAAGGACACTGGGGGCGCAGCTGGTTAATAAGGATGGTGAGAGATTCATCCACCATCTGGAAACCCGTGACGTGGTCGCTTCAGCCATTATCCGTGAATGCCGGAACGGCAAAGGCCTGATGACTCCCACCGGACAGCCCTGCGTCTGGCTGGATTCCCCCATGATCGATATTCTGCGCGGCAAGGGCACGATACAGAGAGAGATTCCCGCCATGTACCGCCAGTTTGCCAGGTACGGTTTATACATGGATAAAGAGCCTATCCTGGTTTATCCTACTCTCCATTACCAGAACGGCGGTATTTTAATCAACCCGGACGCGGCTACGAATATTCCCGGTCTCTATGCTGCCGGTGAAGCGGAGGGGGGAGTGCACGGCAGGAACCGGCTAATCGGAAACTCCACACTGGATATTTTTGTCTTCGGCCGCCGGGCGGGCCGGTCAGCCGCGGAGTGGGCCAGGCAGGCAAGCCCGGGCAACCTCACCCTGGACCATGTTAAGCGGTGGCAGAAAGAGATGCAGGAAGCAGGAATCGCCGGTTCACGACCGGTATCGCCGATGTTGATTCCAGACTATACGCGCCATGTGGTTTCGGTGGATGAACCCAGTCTGTAATGATATAAAGCAATGTTTTGTACCGGTGAAATAACCAAGATACAAGATACAAGATACAAGAAATAAGAAATTAAAAATAAGAAACAAGAAATAAGAAACAAGAAAGAGGTAATGACCGATAACCGGGGGGATTCAGGATTTAGCCTTTGAGTTATGGTTTTGAGCTTTGAGCTTTGAGTTTTTCGGTGCTTGTATCTTGAAAACCGGTTATGCGGGATTATCCTGGTTTGGGAGGGACGGATGCCATTACGAATTCAGACAGATATAAAAGAGATTGAAGCAGTATTACACGACATACTGAGTACGATGTCGCCTCCAGTGGCCAGATGCCGCCTTTTATCCAGCGGTTTTTCAGCCGGTCACGCGCTGGAGGTGTCCGAAGACCTGGCCGGGGTGAAAGCCTGTCTGGGGTGCGGCAACTGCATAGATGTCTGTCCGGTGTTAGCCCGCGAGCCGAAGAGAAGGGAAAAGACCGAACAGAGGACTTCAATGGCGCTGGAAGCACTGGTAGCAGAAGACTGCGATAGATGCTATGCCTGTGTGATGTCCTGTCCCCAGGTAGATACGACCATCAAGCATTATATTGTGAACCGCCGAATGATAGATGTCATGTCGCGCATTCATGAGCGCATCGGAGACGAGTCTGAACCGGATTTGGACCTTTTTCTCGAAGAAGCCATGAGTCAGGGGTGAAAAGGAAAAACTCTAAACTCTAATATCTAATTTCGAAACAAATTCAAACTATCTATATGTAACGCAAAAAAATAAATACCTGATTAATTCAGCTCCACCCTGAGATGCTTCGGCCTCGCCGGTCGAGGCCTCCAGCATGACAGACTGGCAAATATTTCATGCGTCTTATATAAATACAAAATAGATTAGAACATTAGATATTGAGTCAATGTTTAGAGTTTAGAGTTCAGTATTTAGAGTTTAAAGGTTACATTGAATATCGAGGTTAAGGTAGGATGTTAGATGGACTTTAATATTCCTGAAGATATGAAAATGGTGCAGACACTGGCGAGGGACTTTGTCAAAGACCAGTTAATACCGCTGGAAAAGGAAGTTCTCGGCCGGGAATCGGACCTGGAAGGGGCAAAGAGGAATCTGAGTCCGGAAAGGGAAGCCGAGCTGATTAAAATGGTCAAAGATATGGGGCTTTGGGGGCTGAGTATCCCGGATAACCTGGGGGGTGTCGGCCTGGGGGTCCTGGGGACCTGCCTGGTAGAGGAAGAGCTGGCCAAAACAGTCCTGCCTTTCAATTTCGGCGACGCGACGCCCATTCTTTATGATTGTAATGAAGAGCAAAAGAACAAATATCTTCTGCCGCTGCTGGAGCGCCAGAAATCGGCGTACCTGGCACTGATTGAACCGGGGAAAGGCGCCGACCCGGCGGCACTTGAGATGAAAGCCCGCAAGGTTGGGGGGAATTTTGTCCTGAACGGAAGAAAACTGGCTTTCGCGGATAAACCGGCGGATTTTGCCATAGTATTCGCGGTAACCGAGCCGGAAAAGGGCCTGCGTGAAGGGGTTACCTGCTTTCTGGTGGACAGCGGCACGGCCGGTTTTACAGTTAAGGGAAGCCGGGACGAGACCGGCTGGAGAGCCCAGGTCAAGGAACCGGTCACCCTGATATTTGAAGATTGCAGCGTGCCTGCCTCGAGTGTGCTGGGCCAGGAGGGGAAAGCCTTTGAACTGGGTAAAGAATGGCTTACTTCCCGCCGGATAGTCCGGGGGGCCCGGTGTGTCGGTGCGGCGGTCAGGCTGCTAGACAAGGCCGTCGAGCATGCCAAATCCTGGACCAGCTTCGGACAGCCGATAACCGGCTGGCCCAGCGTTCAGGCTGCGCTGGCGGAAATGACCATCGATATCCAGGCGGCCCGTCTGATGGTATACCAGGCGGCCTGTCAGGCTGATGAAGGCCAGGATATACGTACCGAGGCGGCTATGGTCAAGGTCTTCGCTACCGAGATGCTCAAGCGGGCAGGAGACAGGGCCGTGTTGATTAAAAACGGCCCGGGACCGGTCCAGGGCTTGCCGCTGGAGTTTCTCTGCCAGAGTCTTCTGATGCAAAACGCAGGAGAGCGTGCACTGGAGGTACAGAAAACCCTGATTGCGAACGACATATTGAACAGGGGAAGAATACTCTAAGGGAAATTCAAAATTCGAAATAATAGATTCGAGATAAGCTTTCAGAATTCAAGAGGCAAAGAGCAAATAAAAAATTGAACCAGCGGGCGTCTGAGGGTGTTCTTCCGAAGGGAGCCCCGGACATTGAGATTTAATCCCGAATATGAAGGAGCTGAAAATGCTGAAGAAAATACAATTACCTTTAACTGATGAAATCATCAAAGACCTGCAGGCCGGGGATAATGTTTTATTGACAGGGGTAATCTATGTTGCCCGGGATGCGGCGCATAAAAGAATGATAGAGGGGCTGGACAGCGGACAGGCCCTGCCTTTCGATATTAAAGGTCAAACGATATATTACATGGGGCCGTCGCCGGCCAAGCCGGGCCAGGCCATCGGGTCGGCGGGGCCGACAACCAGCGGCCGCATGGACAGCTATTCACCCCGCCTGATGGAAGTCGGACTGAAAGGCATGATAGGCAAAGGCAACCGCAGCAAAGCCGTGAAAGACGCCATGGTAAAATACAAAGCGGTTTATTTTGCGGCTATCGGGGGCGCCGGGGCGTTGATTTCAGGGAGTATCAAGAAGGCTGAAGTCATTGCCTATGAGGAGCTGGGAGCGGAGGCGGTCAGGAAACTGGAAGTAGAGGATTTCCCGGTGACGGTTATCAACGACATATACGGGAAAGACCTTTACGAAGAAGGGAAAGCCAGATACCGGGTGGAGGTCAAAGGGTAAAGGGTTTTCATCAAATCCCCCTTATTTATAAGGGGGATTAAGGGGGATTTCGAAATCCCTCCTAACCTCCCTTATCCTAAGGGAGGAACAGCTGGTTGTCCCTTATCCTGAGGGAGGAACGGGAAAGGGAGACGGGTAGATTCCGGGTCAAGCCCGGAATGACAATAATTAGCCCGGAATGACATCGAATAAGAACGGAAAGACAGTAATTAGCCCGGAATGACAAAGGACATACCACCGGGATGACCATAGTTGGGCCGGAATGACAAAACGAAAAGACCCCGGGTTTACACCGGAGAGATTGCAATAAACAGGTTCTAAAATTATACTAATATCATGACTCAATATGATTATATAATTGTCGGCAGCGGGATTGCCGGGCTGTATACGGCTTTGCTGGCGCATGAAAAGGGCAGCGTGCTGATTATAACCAAGGGAAGCATCGACGACTGCAATACCAAGCATGCGCAGGGCGGCATCGCGGCGCCCATCAGCAGCAACGATTCCTCCGAGCTTCACTTCAAGGATACACTGAAAGCCGGGGCCGGCCTGAGCGACCCGGAGTCAGTGAAGGTACTGGCTGAAGAAGCTTCGGACCGGATATTCGACCTGGTGCGTTTCGGGGTCCCTTTCGACACCGTGAACGGGGCGATTGCCCTGACCATGGAAGCAGCCCACAGCGTGCCCAGGGTACTGCATGCCGGCGGGGATGCTACCGGCGCTCATATCGAGGAGACGCTGAGCCGCAGGGTCCGGGAAAATAGAATCAAGGTACTGGAATACTGTCTGGTGACGGATATCGTGGTGGAAGACGGGTCTGCCCGCGGGGTAAAAGCCATCGATTTACGGATGGGCTCAGCCCTGGAATTCACATGCAAATATATAATACTGGCTACCGGCGGGGCCGGTAATCTTTTCAAATACACCACCAATCCGGATGTAGCCACGGGAGACGGGATAGCCCTGGCATATAAAGCCGGCGCCGAGATGGCGGATATGGAGTTTTACCAGTTCCATCCCACGGGGCTGCGGCTGCCCGGAGTGGCGCCCTTTTTGATTTCGGAAGCGGTCAGGGGGGAAGGCGGCATACTGCGTAATGTAGAGGGATACCGCTTTATGGCTGATTATACGGAGGCGGGAGAGCTGGCCCCGAGGGATGTAGTAGCCCGCAGCATCGTATTCGAGATGAGAAAGACAGGCTCGGACCGGGTTTTCCTGGATGTCACCCATCTGCCGGTGAGCGTGGTAACCACCCGCTTCCCCAACATATACAAGTTCTGCCTGGACCACGGTCTGGATATCACCAAAGGGCTGATACCCGTGGCGCCCGCGGCGCATTACATGATGGGGGGGGTCAGGACCAACCTGTGGGGCGAGACGAACATACAGGGGCTGTTCGCGGCCGGAGAGGTGGCCTGTACCGGTGTTCACGGGGCCAACCGGCTGGCTTCCAATTCGATGCTGGAGGTGCTGGTATTCAGCAAGAGGGTCGTAGAGAAGTCGGGGAAAGCAGACGCCGAAACCGTTTCCCGCAAAACAGCCGAGACCCGGCATACCCTGAGCGAGAGGGAACCGCCTGAAACGACGCCGCCGGTTAATCTGCGGGCCATACAGGACCTGATATGGAACAAAGTAGGGATAATCCGGGACGGAGCAGGGCTAGATGAGGCGGCCAGTACCCTGGCAGCCTGGCAGAGATGTTTGCCGGAGCCGACGGACCGTTCCACTTACGAGCTAAACAACCTGGTGATAACCGGTCGGCTGGTAACCGAAGCAGCGCTTATCCGGGAGGAAAGCCGGGGCGCTCATTTCCGGTCTGATTTTCCCCAGGTTTCAGCGGACTGGGAGAAGCATGTAGTTTTCAAGAACAGCTAACGGAAAGTCAAAAGGCAAGCGTGAAATAACCAAGAAGCAAGAAACAAACACCAAACAAAAATCAAAAATCAAAAATCAAAAATCAAAAGTTATTTCAAAATTCAAATCTCAAATTTCAAAATTAAAGTCAAAATTCAAAAATTAAAGACAAAAATGACAATTTGCTAGTACACCATCAATATTGAAATGGGGTGTAGTGGGAGAGGAATCAGAAGGTGAGGGGTGCTCATCATATCAACCTTGACGCTCCACTAGTTTTTTCCGTATCTGCGATGTTTCCGGGGACGCTTCGGGTGGAGGGATTGAGACAGAAATTGCGTATTCGGGGTCCTGGCGGAGCCGGGGCCGGTCCCGGAAACAACCCGGCGGTAAGTCTTCCTGGCTTCATCATATTGTCTGGCTTCCATATACAAACGGGTCAGGGAGAAAGCCACGTAAACATTATCAGGGGCAACCTCCTGAGCCCATTCAAGCATCCTGATGGCATCTTCCAGTGAAAGCTTAACCCGGGGATGTTCCCGGTGTCCGGCCAAAGTTATCATAGCGTCAACATGGTCCGGGTCCAGGTCGAGTATTCTGAGGCTGAGGCGGATAATATCGTTCAATCTATCCGGGAAGTCGTTTAAAACCAGCTCATAGCAATGAACAGCCATTTCCAGTATGGAGACATCTTCGGGGGCCAGGGCGACCGCGCGGTCTACCAGAGAGACGGCTTTTTTCTTAACCGCGAAAAGTGTCCCACGGGAGCCTTGAAGCAGGTAAGTTGCAGCGGAGACCAGCAGTTCAGGATATTGACAACCCTCGTCAATAGCCCTGACCAGGATTCCGGCCGCACTATCCAGGCCTGCATCATTAAGCTGCCCGGCCATTTCTTTGGCCAGAGACAACAGATTTCGCGCGTTCTCGTCCACCGTATTCCCCCGGGCGGTGATTACTCTACCTAAATTATAGTACAGGCAGGCGGGGGAAGGGGAGGAGGAGTTTAAAGTTAAAGGTTGAAAGTTTAAAGTTGACGGACGGGTGGGCGATCACCGAAGGTGGCTGTATCGGGCATGGAGGTTGCTTCGGAAGGGGAAAAGATCCTCGCAAAGACTCCCCCGCGTCGTTGCGAGCGCAGCGAAGCAATCA
>CAZIQW010000055.1:0-1500 GCA_964541585.1 uncultured Dehalococcoidales bacterium
GGTCGGCAATTACATCCATATCGCACCTCCGCTTTCAGGCTATCATAAACCGGCTTTATTTGTACAGAAACGGATAGTAAATAAATTAGTCAATTAGTTCTTGACAAACAGGTATTTATCTTCATATAATTATTTGAAATTAGATTTCTACCGCACTTAAACTGATCTGTTTGATCCAGACTGATAAATTCCCTACCTTATGGATAGCAATAATTTTTATTGGTTAGGACGCAGTACATTTTTATTTTATGTCAAAGTATATCTTCGTAACTGGCGGTGTTGTAAGTTCTGTTGGTAAGGGTATAACCGTCGCTTCAATAGGGACGATCCTGAAAAGCCGAAACATCACTGTCTCTGTATTAAAACTGGACCCCTACTTAAATGTAGACCCGGGTACAATGTCACCTTACCAGCATGGGGAAGTTTTTGTCACTCAAGATGGAGCAGAAACTGACCTGGACCTGGGGAATTACGAGCGGTTTATTGATATTGCATTAACCGCTCAGTCGAACATCACTTCGGGACAGATTTACAGTTCAGTAATTGCCAAAGAGAGGCAAGGAGAATTCCTCGGGGGAACCATACAGATTGTACCGCACCTGGTAGGAGAAATTAAGGATAGGTTCAAACAATTAGCCTGCAAATCCGGTGCGGATGTGGTAATTATAGAAGTGGGGGGGACGGTAGGTGATATT
This sequence comes from uncultured Dehalococcoidales bacterium, assembly GCA_964541585.1. GTDB lineage: Bacteria > Chloroflexota > Dehalococcoidia > Dehalococcoidales > UBA3254 > CAZIQW01. The sequence goes on from CAZIQW010000055.1 coordinate 696, forward strand.
GAAGGACAACCTTTCCTGGAAGCCATCCGCCAGATGCGCAACGAAGTTGGGCGGGACAATGTACTGTATGTACATGTTACTTATCTCCCGTATTTGAATTGCACTCGCGAAATGAAAACCAAACCCACCCAGCACTCCGTTAATGAGTTGCGGCGTATTGGTATTCAGCCGGATATCATAGTTTGTCGCAGTGATTATCCGATTGCAGAGAGCATTCGGGCCAAGATATCTCTTTTCTGTGATGTACAGGGAGAAGCGGTAATTCCCTTACCGACGGTATCCAGCATATACTTCGTGCCGTTGATGTTAGAAGAAGAGGGACTGGGCCAGTTGCTGGTGGATAAGTTGAACCTGAAGCCCTCGCAGGCTGATTTAGCTCAGTGGAAAGACCTGGTTCAGCGCCTGCAAATGCCGCGTGAACCGATTAATATTGCGCTGGTAGGAAAATATGTTGAATTGCATGATTCATACTTTTCCGTGCGCGAAGCACTTTATCATGCTGCTCTGCATTATAATAAAGATGTAAATCTGCTGTGGATTCCTTCCGAATCTCTGGAAAGGGATAACGTAGATGCGTTGCTTCGTTCTGCGCAGGGTATAATTATGCCCGGAGGATTCGGTATCCGGGGCATAGAAGGTATGATAAAAGCAGTTACTTATGCTAGGGAACACGGAGTACCTTATCTTGGACTTTGCCTGGGGATGCAGGTGATGGTAATTGAATTTGCCCGGAAAGTTCTAAATAGCAATGAGCCCAATTCAATCGAATTTGATCCGGATACTGAATACCCGGTCATCGATTACC
>CAZIQW010000055.1:1539-10001 GCA_964541585.1 uncultured Dehalococcoidales bacterium
GTATGCGAGCTAATTGATCATCCCTGGATGGTGGGTTGCCAGTTCCATCCCGAGTTTGGTTCCCGGCCTAATCGACCTCACCCATTATTTCTTGGTTTCATCGATGCAGCTAAGAATACAATGCGTGAAGGGGCTCAACCTTCACTGCCCCTTTCTTAAACAGAATACAGCATGCGTAAATATTCAAAACTCAATACGAAACAGTAAAAAGTTTTAAGTTTTGAACCGTAATTCCCTGTCAATATGTGTTCAGAGAGCAAGTATTACCTTTTGAATTTTAAATTGTTGGTTATTTTAGAAACTACCCCGTAATACCTGCTTTAATCAATGTTCGAGGGGGGCTAATCCTGTTGGATTAGCCATTAAGAGGAAAAAATTTATACAAAGAGAGTATGAAATGGTACAGAGTGATCCAATTGCTGAGACAAACACCACTGTTAGTGAGTGGAAAATGAACTTCGCAGACCTGGAAACCAAAACCCGTGACGAGCTTATTGATATAGCGCGCCAAATGGGGATAAGCAACTATACCAGCTTGAAAAAGCAAGATTTGGTAATGCGGCTGCTTCAGGCTCATACTGAACAGCAGGGAAATATATTCTGCAGCGGTATTCTGGAGACTATGATTGATGGCTATGGGTTTCTGCGGCAAAGCAGTCTTTTACCCAGTCTGACAGATGTCTATATCTCCCAATCACAAATACGGCGGTTTGGTCTGCGGACCGGAGATATGGTTATCGGACAGGGCAGGCCTCCTAAAAATGGTGAAAAATACATGAGCCTGCTCCGTGTGGAAGCCATTAACGACCTTGATCCTGAACTGGCCAAGCAGAGGCCCAATTTCGGTGCGTTGACTCCTACTTTTCCAGATAACTTGATTAATCTGGAGCAGCCCGGGGGTGACATTGCTGTTCGGCTGGTCAACCTGGTTGCCCCTATCGGACGCGGTCAGCGCGGTCTGATTGTCTCCCCGCCTAAAGCGGGAAAGACTCTTTTGCTTAAAGCTATTGCTAATGCGATTTCCAATAATTATAACGATATCCATGTTCTGGTTTGCCTTATCGGCGAGCGTCCTGAAGAGGTCACTGATATGAAGCGGGCGGTTAAAGGTGATGTTATCAGCGCTACCTTCGACGAGCCTGCTGAGAATCAGACCCGGGTGGCGGAACTGGCCTTGGAAAGAGCCAAACGTATTGTGGAGAGCGGAAAAGACGCAATTATCCTGCTGGATGGCATAACCCGCCTTACTCGAGCCTATAATCTGGCGATGCCGCCCAGCGGGCGTACGCTGTCCGGAGGCGTTGACCCGGCGGCCCTTTATCCTCCCAAGCGTTTCTTCGGCGCTGCTCGTAATACCGTGGAAGGCGGCAGCCTGACCATTATTGCTACCTGTCTGGTGGATACCAACAGCCGCATGGATGAATTGATTTATGAAGAGTTCAAGGGAACGGGTAATATGGAACTCCATCTTGACCGTCGTCTGGCTGAGGTACGAATATTCCCGGCTGTCGATATACAGCGTAGCGGTACCCGTCGTGAGGAATTGCTGATGGATGATAATACTATCAAGCAGGTCTGGCTGATGCGCCGCATGGTATCCATGATTTCAGCCGATTCTACCCGATTTTCAGAGGCTTCAGAAAGGATAATTGATCGTCTTCGCCGGACTAAGAATAATGCCGAGTTCCTGTCCACGCTGACAAAAGAAATTTAGCGCTTCGCAGGCATTAGCTGCGATCTGTCCTGTATTCTTTCTCCGAGGATGAATCCATATCCATACCCGGATATCCTCTGTTTCCTCTTTCCTTATTGGACTGGAAATCCTGATTTGAGAGTTCTTCCTGCACTGTTCAGTGCAGGAAGAACTCTTTTTTTAAAAGGAGACGATTCGTCAAATATTTAGCTGGTATGCTAACCAACTGTTTATTTCTGCGTTATATATTGTGAGGGTGAATTCCAATACCTGATATACCTGATAAGAAATACAGCAGTTTCTGTATGGGTTCTGTGATTTGAGGATATATAATTAATACATAAGGGAGGGGAGTATGCTATGTGGATTTTTAAGTATTTGGTCTGTTTGATTTCACGTCAACATATCTGGGTCGGTTCCACATACAAGTACTGCGTACGCTGCGGCAAGTTGGAAGCCGAACATGCTTATGATGTTTGTCCGTAACACGGAGAATTGCGGGAGAAATAATAAGGAGGGTTTAGAACCCTCCTTATTATCTTTAAGAGGAGCCGGACCTCATACCGCAGCAATGATGGCCAGTATACCGATAATAATAAGATAAATCCCGACAATATAGGCAATTATGCGCGGCCAGACAATGATTATGATTCCCACAATGATAGAAATGATTCCAGCGATCAGTCCCGTGGCAAAGGGCATTTCTCACCTCCTCAATGTTATACTCTCATTTCATTATAGCAGCTAACTTATTGCATTCAAGATTTATTTCTCCATTCACCGGTAAAATAAATAGGAGATGATTTTGAAATTTAATTCGGATTTATCATAATGGAAAAGTCCTTCTTATCGGTACCTCCCAGCATGTCCTCTGCCATAACGGTGAAGTCAAATGTACCGGGTACCTCAGGTGTTCCGTGAATCTCCCCGTAATACGAATCAAATGTTAGTCCGTCAGGAATATTCCCGCTAGTTATTGACCATGTTACGTTGCTAAAACCGCCGTTATAATCAATCATCTCTTCATAAGGGATTCCCACCTTGCCGTCTGGCAGGGAAGTGGTCTCGATGGTGATGTAAGGCCTGATAGTTATCGACAAAGAAACGTCTCGCTTGGCCCCGGAACTGTCGCTAACACGGAGGGTGAAGAAATAGGTGCCGTTCTTCTCCGGGGTACCGCTTATGATACCGGTTTCCGTATCGATGGTTAATCCGAGCGGCAACGAGCCATCAATAACCGACCAGGTATAGTTGCCGCTGCCTCCTGAAGCACTGAGCGCATGGGAATAGGGTATATTCACGACACCGGCAGTGAAGTATGTAGTCCCTATAAACAGAGGCATTATTGAAGATTTAATAGTTATCGACAAAGGTTGAACGGCCGTATTTGTCCCATCGTTTACCTGGACGGTGAAATTGAATGTACCGGGAGTACTGGGTTCTCCATTAATGCCTCCGGTACTGGCTATCAGAGTAAAGCTGCCGGGCAATGAGCCGTCAACCAGCGACCAGGTGTAATTGCCGCTGCCCCCCGAGGCTGTAAGTGTCTGTGAATAAATAATTCCAGCCTGGCCGTCGGGCAGAGAAGTTGTATTTATAGTAAGTGTTGCCTCTTCCGTGTTGGATGATGGGGTATCCTGCCCGCAGGCAGTCGATAGCAGAGCTGTCAACGCCAGTATGGCTATCGTCCATACTACCAGTTTCCTTTTGAACACCGATAAAGTCCTCCATTTCACCTGTTATAAATGCGAAACTATACTTCGTTTGCCCGGTTTCCGGCCTGAAAATCCATCAATAATCTTCTATCTTTTTCCACCTGTGAGATTCGTAATAATAGTCTCTCAATATTATAGTACAGGATTATTAAAATCTTGTTAAGCTGAGAGGATATTTAATCAAAGGCATCTGATTATTCCCCCGGCTACAGGGTAGGCCGGTACTTATTAATCTCATCCCGCAAGGCTTTCGCCGCTTTACGGGCGGCCTCAGCAAAGTCTTTTCCCCTGGAGGCGAAGATTATCTGTCGGGAAGAATTGATAATAGCCTTGTCGCCTTTCGAACTTGTACCATATTTGACGGTCAGGGGAACATCCCCGCCCTGTGCCCCGATACCCGGAATTAGGATGGGTATATCCGGATGTTGCCGGCGTATTAGCTGTAATTCATCAGGATAGGTAGCACCCACTACGAGACCGGTGTTGCCCGCAGTATTCCATTCTGCGGCTTTGTCAGCAACAATTTCGAACAGGGAACGTAGCCCCCTTTGTGTTTCGCAGCGCAGGGACTGAAAATCTGCCGCACTGGCGTTAGAGGTCCGGCACAGGACAAAGCTGCCTTTATCCCTGTATTGCAGGAAAGGTTCAATGGCATCGAAACCCAGGTACGGATTCACCGTAGCGGCATCAAAGCCGAAAAATTCGAAAAGTGCTTTTGCGTAAGCCTTGGAAGTATTGCCGATATCGCCCCGCTTGGCATCTGCAATAACGGGAATATCTGAAGGGATACACTTTACAGTACGTTTCAGGATATCTACTCCTTCATCTCCTATAGCCTCGTAGAAGGCCAGGTTAGGCTTATAGGCGCAGACCAGATCGGACGTGGATTCAATAATGGCTTTATTGAAATCATAGACCCCCATGTCTTCCGGTATCAGCGCCGGGTCGGTATCTAGTCCCACGCATATTAAACTATTGTTTTTTAAGACGGCTGTCTGCAGCTTTTCGTTGAAATTCATGATGACCTCCTTTGCTGATAATACAGTGGTAGCTGGGGAGCGTCAAGTGATAAAATAAAGGAGTTATGAATTACACTGAAGCGGTAGATTATATTTTCGGCCATACGAATTATGAGATAGTGCCAAGAGTGCCTCACACGCAGGAAAATTATGATTTGCGTCGGGTATTTGCGGTCCTGGAACGCCTTGATAATCCACATCTTAAAGCTAAATCCCTGCATATTGCTGGTACCAACGGAAAGGGTAGTACTTCGGCTATCCTGGCCTCTGCGCTCACTGCCTCAGGATACAAAACGGGTTTGTACACTTCTCCTCATTTGCATACTATGCGGGAACGTTTTGCAGTAGACGGCTGTATGATTGGAGAGAGAGATGTAGCCGATATTACAACCCGGATTAAGCCGGAAATTGAGGCTGTTGATCAAGAGGCCAGATATGGCTGTTTGACAGTTTTCGAGATACTGACGATTCTCGGTTTTACCTGGTTTGCCGGTAAGAAATGCGAGTTTCAGGTTATGGAAGTAGGGATGGGAGGCAAATTTGATGCCACGAATGTGATTCTGCCTGAAGTGTGCCTGCTAACCTCTATCAACTACGATCACATGGAAGTATTGGGAAATACTCTGACCAAAATTGCTGCTGAGAAATGCGGTATTATTAAATCCGGCTGTATTACAATTACTCATCCTCAGTTTGAGGAGGTGGAAAAAGTAATCCTGGAAGTCTGTCATGAAAAGGATGCCAGGCTGATTCGGGTTGGCAAGGACGTGACCGTTGCGAGCCTGAGGCACGATTTTAATCACCAGGAAATAGAAGTTAAAGGCAGATTGGATGATTATAAAATATCCATTCCTCTTCTGGGGAAGTATCAGGGAGATAATGTAGCTGCGGCAATTGCCTCGCTGGAAGTTCTCATTGAAAAAGGTTACCCGGTTCCCAAAGAGAGTATTATTCAGGGAATGGCCGATGTAAAATTCCCGGGCCGGATGCACATCCTGAGCCGTCGACCTCTGATTGTGGTGGATGGCGGACATAACCCGGGAGCTGTACGCGGTGTTGTAGAATCTCTGCGGCAATATTTTAATCCTGCCAGAGCGATACTGGTAATCGGGACTTCCAGCGATAAGGACATCTCTGGAATCGTAAATGAGCTGACATCCGTATTTGATGTAGTTATTGCCACCCGTGCGCATAATCCCCGGTCTGCAAGCCCGGAATCGCTGGTACAAGAATTTGCCCGACACGGAATCAATGCTGGTACAGCGGCAGACATCCCTCAGGCTCTGGCAGAGGCGAGAAAACTGGCAACAGACCGGGACCTTATCTGTGTCATGGGGTCAATGTTTATCGCTGGCGAGGCAATAGCGTGTTTGGAAGATATCTCAAATTACAAATAAGAAATAAAAGGGGAAAAAGATTATTTTAAATCCTTCTCCCCATATTGTGCAATTCTAAATCCGGAGATTAAAACCAATACCTAACAATCTCTCAAACGATTATGTTTGAGATTTTTATTTGTAATTTTTAATTTTCGATGGCTATCGCATTGCCGTTATGTATGGATTACTCTGGGCTTCTTCCGGCAGCATGTTACTCAGAATTTTTTCCAGAGCCATGGTATGGCTGCACATTTTCCAGGTATTGAAAAAGGAGCAGGTACACTGCCACTTACCGTCTTTGAGGCTGGTGGTGTAAATACTATGCTCTCCACGAAATTGTACACTGAATTCGGAGAAGGTAATTCGGTCGGTCTCCTGGGCATAGCGCCTGGCTTTCTCTATCTTCCCTATTAAACTCGATTGCATATTTACCTCCTCAATATAATCAAAAAGCACCCCGATAATATCAGGATGCTTTCATTTAGCAACCACTGGATTGTGAACTAATATTCGCATAGCGAAATTATCTCCTTCACTCTTGCTATACTATTATACTCCATTTAATCCGGATAAGTCCAACAAAATCCAAACTTAAATATAAACCGGCTATCCCTTTCCGCCATGCTTCTGTGTTAAAATAGAGATATTCACGCTAAGGAGACTGTTCAAATGAGCAAACCCAGAATTGGTATAATCAACGTTACCGGTTATGTTGGTATTGAGCTGGCCCGTATCCTGTGTCAGCATCCTGAAGTGGAGCTGGTCTCTATTACCGGTCGCAGCGCTGCCGGACAAAAATTAGGTCAGGTATTTCCACATTTAGCCAGCATAGATTTGACGATAGAAGCCAGGCTGTCAGAGGTCGATCTGGCTTTTTCTTCCATGCCGCATATAGAGAGCGCCAAGGAAGTGATACCTCTGGTTAATTGTGGCGTTAAAGTGGTGGATATGAGCGCTGATTTTCGTTTAAAAAATACCGGTGAATATCTGCGCTGGTACGGATTTGAGCATCCTGCGCCGCAATTATTAGCCCAGGCTGTGTATGGTATTCCTGAATTGCAGCGGGAAAAAATAGTTCAAACAAGTCTGGTTGCAAATCCGGGCTGTTATCCCACCTGCTCCATTCTGGCTTTGGCTCCGGCGATAGCCGCCGGCATCATAGAACCGGATATTATTATTGACAGCAAGTCAGGCGTGTCGGGAGCCGGCAGAAGTCTCAAGCTTGGCAGCCTGTTCTCTGAAGCCAATGAGGATTTAGCGGCTTATTCTCTGGATGGACACCGTCACCTGCCGGAAATTGTACAGGAACTGGGAGCCATGTACAGCGGAGAGACCCCTAGGATTACCTTCGTGCCTCATTTAATACCGATGACGCGAGGAATGCTGAGCACCTGTTATGCCAGGCTGATACCGGATAAGTTGTCCGGGAATAATCTGAAAGAAGCTATCAGGCAACTATACCTGGATTACTATGCGGATGAGCCTTTTATCCGTATTACCGAAGCTCCACCTCATACCAGGCACACCCAGGGGAGCAATTTCTGTCATATCTATCCCGCCATTGACTCCCGGACCGGGAAATTAATCGTTATTTCCTGTATAGATAATCTGGGGAAAGGAGCAGCGGGGCAGGGTGTTCAGAACATGAATCTCATGCTGGGTTTTCCTGAGACCACCGGCTTAATGACTCCGGCATTATTTCCCTAATACCTGCTTATAAATAGGATTTTGCCGGAGAAACCCGGTTGGGCTGTGTTACTGGTTGTTGTTTTTCCATTCCTTGTTCAGGCTGATTGCTGGTAGCTGACCGCTGACTACCCCTCCCCTGTGCTTTCCTTGGTATCCGTTAAGCTTCAGGTATTGGTTAGTTACTTTCGGTGGAATCACTTATTATTAATTAAGTATGATTACTGATAAAACCCGGTATGCAAAAGAATAGAATGGAAGTTAGTTGCCCCTTGAAGAGTCAATAACAGGCAAGTTCTTTTCCCGGGAATTGATAAATGCTTGATAAAACTTTGGTTTGCCTTGATGGTTCTAAACTGGCAGAGGAGATCTTGCCTTACATTATCGAGTCTGGTCCTGTTTGCAGGAGCGAGGTCATTCTTCTCCATGTCATTACATCCAGGATTACCATACCTCCTCCGGAGTCCATGCATATTATGACCTTCGGCAGAAGTTCTAAGCCGGACCGGAATTTAGTTTCGGATATGGGAGAAACTGCCACTGTGGAACCTAAGGCGGGCAATCAATTAAAAAATATCGAAAAAGAACATCTGGAAGCCAATCGATATCTTGAACGAGTTGCCCGGAAACTCCAGGATAAGGGTTTAAGGGTAAAAATCGTTGTAGCTCAGGGTGATGACAGCGATACAATTCTCAGTTACGCGGAAAATAATAAGATTTCTCTCATAGCTCTGACCACCAACGGACACGGCGGTATGCAGCGCAGAGTGCCGGGACGGGTGGCACAATCTATTTTAAAGGAAACGGACATCCCGGTTTTACTGGTGAAGCCCCGTAGTCAATAAAAAAATATGGTAGTAATAAACTGCCATTTGACTCGGGATGGCTCTATTTTGAATTGATGCATTAATTAAATCCTGGTTGGGGGCTTTAAAAATAAACCCCTCTTTTTTAAGAGGGGTTTATTTTT
>CAZIQW010000056.1:0-9863 GCA_964541585.1 uncultured Dehalococcoidales bacterium
AGGAGGATTGGTGAAAAGGGCATCTAACTGGTCATACTCTATGTGCCACTTGGCATCTTCTATCCCGGAGTCAGCCGCGTATAGCTGGTCGGTCTTGCTCCCGTACAACTGGCCGGTCTTCAGGCCGGTAGTCGTAAAATTGAGGAGAGGTACAATCATTAGACTGCCTAGTAGTAATAGAACCAGAACCAGGATGAAAGCTTGTCCGTGTTCAGCTCGTGCCGAATTCTTGTCTGGGAACTTCAATTTCATGCATAACCTCTTTGCTTCTATGGCGCAGTCCGTGGTATGACTTGCATTGTCCCGGTCTCGCTTGCCGGGTGAAACCCACCTGTCGAGACTGTCAATTTCAGGGTAAAAACACCATCCACATATTGGCAATTGGTTTTGTCAGGATTGATGTTTATATGGTCAGCTACAATTATCGATTGTTCTTCGCCATCCACCGAAGCGTTCCGGTGAAGCTGGCCGTCCTGCAAAACGTAAGAAACGTTGTGACTCGAATTATCCCACTCAACCCAGGAGAAACTCACCGGAAAGCCGGAACTGCCGCTCGTCTGTGTGACCTGTGCCATTCGGACATCTCGATTAATCCAATGGACGGCATTCTCCACCTGCTTGACGACGATTAAATGGTTGCTGGTCAGAGCATTTACATTGATTATATGGGAGACAGCCCCTGCAATACCGGCCCCGATTAAGCCGGTAATGGCCGTAGCTACAAGTACCTCAATCAGTGTAAACCCGCTCTGGTGTTTGAGTATCGACCGCAGTCTGCTGAGCATCAGTTCACCTTGAATCCCTCCAGTTTTTTAACCACTTTGTTTTGGTGAAAAACCGTCACTGTTATTTTCTGGATATTATCGTCTCTCCCTGGTATGTTTGAGGCCGAAATCGTTGCAGAATACCCGGCGTATTCCGATGGAATTTGCGCCGGAGGGTACGACAGTGCATAGCTTTGCTTTTTCACATATTCCATCTGGCTTTCAGCCAGGTTCCTGCCTGTGGCTCGCTCATCGACGATACCAGTGGTTTTCAGTCCCGTACCCAGGGTGCCGAACAGGCCGATTGCTATTATGCCCAGGATAGCCAGTGCGCAAAGCACTTCAATCAGCGTAAACCCGTCTTCCCTGTTATTCATCTTTCTAAAGAACCATCTCATCCTGATACTCACTACCTTGAGCGCTCTCCTTCAGGAGACCCGCTTAATCGCGTCGAACTACTGGTTGGTCATCAATCAGCAATAATCCGGTCGTCGCCATCACCTTCCCGGTCATTTCCGATACTACTGGAGCATTATTCTGATTAACCAATCCACTCTTTGTTTATACGAATTTTCTCACCAAGGTCTGCTCATTCTTTTCCGTCTACAGGCATTATATATGGCGGCAGGTTCTGCTGGCTTGATGCAAAAGGGGCACTATGATTACTTCTTTCGGATGATGAAGTAACAGATGCTCCATGAAAAAATGAAACCTGATGAACGAGACCCGTGCAATCGGACGTTGAAAAGAAAAAATGGCAAGCGATAGTTTTCCGAAAAAAGAATCGGTAGACCTCAACACTTACCGGCTGCAACCCGAGGCTTTAAAATTGATTCCACTGGCAATCGCATTGAAGTATAACCTGATTCCGCTGGCGGTCGAAAACGGTACCCTGATAGTTGCCATGGCTGAGGTACACGATATGCTGGCCATTCAGGAAATGGCTGCGGTTTGCAAAAAGAGAATCGTGCCGGTATCAGCCGATCCTACTCAAATCAGCCAGGCGATTGACTATAACTACAAATCCTATGGCGAGGTGGAAAAACAGCTCAGCAAAGTAGCTCCTCAGGCTGTAGTGGAAAAAGCGGTGGAAGATGTTTCTGAAGCTCCGGTAGTACGGGCTTTAGACCTGATAATGAATGAAGCGGCTAAAGTAAGAGCCTCCGACATTCATATTGAACCTCAAGTTGACCGGTTGCGGGTGCGGTACCGCATTGACGGGGTCCTTCAAGAGGCTATGTCTTTATCCCTTAGCGCTCATTCCGCTATCATATCCCGGATTAAAATAATGGCTAAAATGAATATTGCCGACCATCGCCCTCAGGATGGGCAGCTTTCATTCACGTTACGGAACCATGGCATCGACGTCCGGGTGGCTACCATTAATACCATATACGGTGAAATGGCTACATTACGAATTCTGGACAAGTCATTTGCCGCCCGGACTCTCCCGGAACTGGGTTTTGCCACCGGTACTCTTAATCAATACCAAAAAATGCTCAAATCACCCCTGGGCATGATTCTTGTCTGTGGCCCGACCGGCTCAGGTAAAACAACCACCCTTTATGCCTCAATCAACAACCTGGACCGTAAAGCACGTAAAGTAATTACTATTGAAGACCCTGTTGAATACCGCTTTCCGGATATTAACCAGATACAGGTCAACCCCAAAGCCTCCATCACTTTCGCCAGCGGCGTGCGCTCTTTTATGAGACACGACCCGGATGTGATTATGATTGGAGAAATCCGTGATTCAGATACCGCCTCCATGGCAACACAGGCAGCCCTGACCGGGCAACTGGTGCTATCATCGTTACACGCCAATGACACCGCCGGCTCTATTTCCCGCCTGCTTGACCTGGGGATCGGCCCTTACATGATTTCGTCAACCCTGGTCTGCGTGGTATCACAGCGGATGGCGCGGCGGGTTTGTCCCCATTGCCGGCAACTCACCGAAGAGTCATCCGAAGCAACGACAGCCTATTTCAATGAAACCGGAGAGAAGAGGACAGAATTTTTCGTCGGCCGTGGCTGTAACGCATGTGCGCATACGGGTTACCGGGGAAGGGTGGCGATTTCTGAGATTATGGTCATGAATCAAAGTCTCAGAAGTGCAATATTGAAGAACGCCGGTATTGATGAAATCAGGGATATTTCCAGGAAATCCGGCATGATATCAATGTGGCGTGATGGTATGTTGAAAGCTAAAGAGGGCATAACCACACCGTCAGAAGTGCTGCGAAATATTTTATTTGCAGGATAAAAGAAGATGACAGAGTTTCAATACCTGGCTTACGGCGAAAATAGAAGGCTTACCAAGGGAACGGAGAAGGCAGCGAGCGTGGAAATGGCAACCAGGATACTGGCCAGCCGCGGGTACAAGATATTGAGCATCAAGTCTGTGCCTGCTTTCCTGCCACGCTGGCAGTTCTTCCCGAAATTGAACAAAATATCGGCACAAACCAGAATCCTGTTTTCCCGGCAGCTGTCTTTGCTTCTTGAATCCGGCACCCCTATGGTTAACGCCCTCGGTCTACTGAGGGATCAGGCGACCAGCCGGCATTTTAAAAGTGTACTCACCGAAGTGATAAGCGACCTCCGGCAGGGTCAGCGCCTCTCTCAGGCAATGGGCAAGCATCCGGATATTTTTTCCAAGATGTTCGTGCAGTCGATCCTGGTTGGTGAGCAGAGCGGCTCACTGGAGTCCGTTCTTGAGCAGATGGCCGATTACATGGAGCGGGAAGCCACTGATACCAAGGGCATTACCAGTGCTCTGAGATATCCGGCACTCTTGGCTTTTGTAGCGGTTGTCGTAGTCGCCGTACTGGCAATATTCGTCCTGCCTGCCTTCGCCAATCTCTATCAAGACCTGGGACTGGAGTTACCAGCCATAACGATGTTCGTCCTTAATTTTATCACATGGTTTAGCAAGTTTGGAATTTATGTAGTGGTGCTGATGATGCTTGCTCTCCTGGGTTTCTATATTTACGGGAAGACGCCGGAAGGAAAGCTGGTGATGGACCGGATGGCTCTCAAGCTACCGGTTATCGGGAGGGTCACCCTCCTGGGTGAATTGAGCCGCTGCTGCCGCAGCATGGCGATACTGCACAAGAGCGGCTTGCCGATATCAGAGATAATGGCGCTGGTTACTGAGTCAAGTAATAACTCCATCACCCAGCAGGCATTGACTCAGGTGCATCAGGATGTCCTGAAGGGGCAGGGTATATCTGCATCTATGTCTAAGAATGAGATGTTCCTGCCCATGATGGTACAGATGACATTTGTCGGCGAGGCTACGGGCACCCTTGATACAACTCTGACCGCAACCGCCAGAAGCTACGAGACTGAGGCTGCCGACCGTATGCGTGCTATCGTCGACCTCATCCAGCCGGTGGTGACTGCGGTGCTGGCTATAGTGGTAGCGCTGATTGCTTCAGCCTTGATTTCGGCGATGTACTCCATGTACGGGCAAATGGGTTAAGATTGGAGCTCAGTTTGAGAGTATTTGAAAAGACGAAAAGGCATTAATGAGTGTTCAGAAAAACCGGGAGGCATCTCCACAGAAGGATAGTGTTATGAAAAAGGTGTTAAGCAAGAGACTCGTGATGATAGTATGTGCCGGGGTGTTTTTTGTCGCTCTTATCGGTCTTGGCGCTGCTTATCTGGCTCAGGTACATGAGCAGGAGCAACTATCGGAAAAACTGGCGTCATTGGTGAAACAAACCGCCGGCATTTCTACAGAAACGATTTCGTATCAGCAGTCGGCAGACAAGGACAGGATAACCCAATTCGAGAAGAAGGTTACTGATGCCCGGGAACAGTATACCGTACCCCTGGTGGTTTCGGACATCTTTCAGGAACTCCTCGCAGTTGCCGCAAAAACCGGGGTCGGTATTACTGACATCAACTCAACAGCGCTCACTGGCACTGCGATAACCGGGGTATCTTTTCAGACCATGTCCATTGATTTTATCGTAGCCGGCAGCGCTTCAGATATATACGGCTTTGTTGATACGGTCAGCCAGACATTTATTTCCGGCGTGTTGAAAACACTGAAAATTGATATTAAGGAAGACGATGCCGGCAGGCCGACGGCCGGTTCCGCAGCTAATATGCGGTTAACTATTTACAGCTATGAGGGTGGACAGGATGGATAACATGACAGAGCAGATAGATAGTATTGCCCCTGAGGCGGAAGCAACCGCGGAGATGGAGAAACCAGCAATTCTCCTGACCCGGCAACCCGGGTTAAAGCGTCTGTTCAAGAAAAGAGTTACCAGCATTTACATCAGCGACGTCAGTATCAAGCTGATGGTTGCTCGCGGGCGGGAAATAGAAAAGTGGGTCACTGCTCCATTGGATTCAGGACTGGTGGTTAACGGTATTGTTACCGACCCGGAGAGCCTGGGCACGAAAGTATCAGGCTTGCTCAGAGAGTACGAAATAAAATCTAACAAGGTAATTGCGGGATTGAGCGGTCTGAACTCAATAACACGTATTATCACAATACCCGGCGTACCCGCAAAAGTGATTAAGGAAGCGATTTATCATGAGGCAGAAAGAGAACTGCCGGTGCCTCTGGATTCTGTCTATCTTTCCTGGCAGATTATCAGAGAGACGTATCAGGAGATGAAGGTTCTCTTAATCGCCTATGCCCGGAACGCCATCGACCCGCTGATGAACGCATTAAAAAAAGCGGGCATCACGCCGTATTTCCTGGAGCTTGCCCCGCTGGCACTTGCCAGAAGTGTAAATCACCCGACATCGGTTGTTTTTGATGTCAGACCGGGTGAAATGGATATCGTAGTCATGATTGACAATATACCGGAATTAAGTCGCTCGGTACCTCTGCCCGTGGACAATTCGTCTGAAGAGAGCCTGCCCATAATTCTGGATGAACTGCTCCGCACCATGACGTTTTGTCAATCGGTAATAAACAATGATGTGATGCCGGTGTTTGCTTTCGGAGAGTTGGATTACCGAACACGCGAATCCCTGTCCGTCGCCCTGGATCACTCCGTTGTATCATCGTATCCGCCTCTTTACTACCCGCCCGAGTTTTTGCCGAATACCTATAGTGTGAACCTTGGACTGGTATTGGGGAAAGTAAAGCTTTCGGACGCTGCCTATTCACGCAAGGTGAAGGTCAATCTTCTACCAGAAACCTTCAGGGAAAGGAAACTCTCACCGCAAGTACGGGTGGCAGCCGGGGCAACCCTTGCTCTGGGCATACTGGCCGCTGTTTTTTTTCAGTTTCAGGCGGCTTCAACTACTACTGAATCACTTCGAAACCAGGTGGCAGCCGCCGATAAGGTATTAGCCCAGCGGCAGGCAGAGCGGCTGGTATTACAGAGACAGGCGGATACGCTCGCGGAAGAAGCGACACAGGCAGCCAGGGAGTGGGATACATACAGCGGCTCTCTCGACACGCTGACAACTGAACAGGCGAGTATAAACAATAACCTGAAACTGGTTTTGAAAGCTTTACCATCCGGAGTATCCCTGTCCGGTATACAGGAAGCAAGCGACCTGGTAGTGCAGGGGAACGCATCAACAGAAGCAGAAGTTCTGGCTTATACCCGCAATCTGGAGAACAGCGAACGTTTTTCTGAAATCATTCTCAGCATGTCCAGCGAGTCTTCTCCGTCTGGCGACGGAGGTATTACATTCAAGATGCAACTGCGGAATGGAGAGTAAAACTATGGATATATTTTCGCTGGTTTCAGACGCTAAGGCGAGAAAAGCCTCCGACCTCCACATAACAGCCGACACCCCGCCCATGATGCGTGTCAACGGAGCCATTGAGCGACTGGATGGAGACACTCTGCTTTCATCTTCAGACCTGAAGGAATTTCTGGAGCAGCTGACAACTCCAAAGGACAGGGAAATTTTTCTCAGAGACAAGGAACTGGATTTCGGCTACACGGTGCCCGGCGTAACCCGGCTGCGCTGTAATGCTGCTGTTCACCGAGGTAATATCAGCCTTACTATACGTCTCATCCCTGCCGATATACCGACTATCGAAGACCTGCACCTCCCGGACGTGTGCAAGGAGCTGGTTCTCAAGCCAAGAGGACTGATTATTGTAAGCGGCCCTACCTGCAGCGGCAAGTCAACCACCCTTGCATCGATGCTTGACTACCTGAACCATATGGAAAGCCGGCGCATCGTGACTATTGAAGATCCAATCGAGTATCTCTTCACCAACGATAAGTCGAGCATACTCCAGAGGGAGCTTGGTAATGATACCAATTCATTCACGCAGGCACTGAAGCATGTTTTACGCCAGGACCCGGACGTGATAATGGTTGGCGAGATGAGGGACACGGAGACGGCTGAGTCTGTACTTATCCTCGCTGAGACCGGGCACCTTGTCATCACGACCGGCCATGCCCCCAGTTCTTCTCAAGCCGTTGACCGTATTATTGACCTCTTCCCCGTCCACGAGAGGAATTTTGCTCAGTCTCGTTTGGCAAATTTGCTTATCGGCATCATGTGTCAGGCACTTGTCCCCACCGAAGAAGGACAAGGCCGTGTGCCGGCTATTGAACTGATGCTGGCCAATACGGCAGTGAGGAGCCTCATCCGCGAAGGAAAGATACACCAGTTGCCCAATGTTATCCGCACCCATGCCAAGGAAGGCATGATGATGCTGGACCAGTCCCTGGGCGCTCTCTATCAAGAAGGGCTCATCAGCGGGAAAAATCTGCTGGCGTTCTGTAATGACCGGGCCGAGGTCGAGAAGCTTATCGGGGAAGTCCATGTCAAACGTGACGGGCACAAGCAAACAGAACCTTTTTATAAACTGTCCCGTCCGGGAAACGCTGCGGGTGGTCAGCAGAAGCTTGAATAACCCGGACAAGAAGGGACACTCATCGTAAAGGAGTACAACCAAACCGTCCCTTAGGATGATTTCTTTTATACCGGAAACCCATAAGATATATCAGGAATCATGATAGCGAGGGAGGTGCAACGTAAGCAAATTAGTTTCGACTTATAGTAAACAGAGTCTTCCCTTCAGAAAAATAAAAATTTACTAAAAATAAACAGGAGGTACAAAACAAAAAGTGAAAAAATTTTTCAAATCGTTCCGAAAGAGTCAGAAAGGGTTTACGCTGATTGAGCTGCTGGTCGTGGTGGCAATTCTGGGTGTTCTGGCTGCGGTAGCCGTTCCCAGTGTCGGCAAATTCATCAACAACGGGAAAACACAAGCCCAGGAGGTTGAACTGCACAACGTACAGACAGCTACCATGGCTCTGATGGCCGAAGCGGACAGCGGAGAGGTAGATACCCCTATTACCGTTATGACGAGTGACCTGTCGGCTGCAACAAGCGCAACAGGTAATGTAACCCGTACGGTCGCTGACTATATGACCGGCCTCGAAGGCGGAACAACGTCTAAGGTCAATCAGTACACAATAGACAAATATGGCGTTGTCGACTGGCAGCCGATTCCGTAGCACCTCTGACTTGTCGGAATGTTTTGAGTCCAAGCGTCAGCCTGCTTAAGGAGGCTGACGCTCTTATAACCTCGCCGTGACAGGTAACCCGTCGGATATAACAAAAAGGGCAGCTACTGATAGCTGCCCTTCGTCTTTTTCGCTGGTGGAGCAGAGGTATCCTGAGGTAGTACTGATAAGGATTTCGGCTTAGTTTTCAGCTCAGGCATTTAACACACGGGGCACCGCACTGGGTGGTTCTGCAAGCTGTTCCATCGGGAACATTCCCGATCTGACGTCTGGGTAAGAAGGCAGATTCCTCACCTACGCAGGCTGATTTAAACGCTCGACCGTTCGTTTCGGGCGTTTGATTATCAAATCATACGCGTTTTGTAGATTCATCCAAAACTGAGGTGTTGTACCCAGCGCCTGGGAAAGCAGCCAGGTAGTCTCCGGCGTAACACCCCGTTTGCCCCGAGCTATCTCGTTAATTCTTTGCAGGGGTATTCCGATATGTTGAGCAAGCGCTACCTGCGTAATCCCGAGAGGAGCAAGAAACTCTTCTATCAAAATTTCTCCAGGATGAGTCGCTATACGATTTTCCGGTAACATAGTTTCCCTCACTTAATGATAATCTGCAAGAGATACGCCGCAGGCATTATAATCTGTCCATTGGAAGATAATCCGCCATTGGTCGTTAACTCGAATACGGTAATAACCTGCCAGATCTCTAGTAAGTAACTCTAGCCGGTTCCCCGGTGGCTCTCGCAGATCATTCAAGCAATAAGCTGCACTAAGCATATCGAGTTTTCGGAGGGCAGCGCTTTCGATATCCGGAGGAAACCGCCGAATACGACGAGAGTCTTTCCCATGGTAGAGAGCTGCGGTGGTATCATCTCCAAACGATAGTATCATTTACCTTCACTGGAGGTCACTATATCATATGCACGATTGCCGTGCAACCATGTAATAATGGATTACGGGAAAAAATTCAATGCAGGTTTTCATCTTCTTCATTCCAGTTGTGGTATTCCTTGCTGAAGATAAGGGAAACTACATCCTGCACATCTTTTTTCCATTTCGTGACCAGGTTCCGCTGTATTTCATACCTGGCGGATATCTGGGCAGCGGTTTCTTCGCATTCCAACGACTCCAGATATACTTTCGCTTTAGATGACGGGCTGTGTTTCCTCCCTTTTTCTTTCATGCCCTGCTTCTTTTCATTCTCTATTTAATTGGCAGGACTCACTTTAACAACCAGTACAAGTTCATGGTACCAGCTCAGGGTAACAACAATTACGACCGGGAATTCGAATGGCTGGTATATCAGTCATTGAAATACATCAGACCGGATTATCGCTGGAGACGGATAACGATGTTTCAGGCTTCAGCGGCAGAACCCGAAAAAATGATGAGAACACACTCAGGACATAACGGAGACATGAAATGAGGGGGAACGGATTTCCGGAGCAGTGGGTTCGGATGTTGGCGCAGGCAGAAAAGTACTAAGAATTCCCGATTGGGTTTAAAAGATCTTTAAAATTCTTTGGCCCCTGTTTCCCCGTTTGCAAGGAAATTGATGTTTCAATTCTCAAAACTCCATCTATCTTACCTATTTCATTTTCTAAGATTCCGAAAAGTTCCTCGGTTGAGTTAAGCC
>CAZIQW010000057.1:0-9846 GCA_964541585.1 uncultured Dehalococcoidales bacterium
GCAATATCTATGCCATCGGGGGGCTGAACGCCGGGGAAATGCTGGCTTCCGGCCGTCTTGCCGGAAAGAGTGTTGCCGCTTTAGAAAACTGGGATTAGCATTGGATATAATGAGAGACCCAACCGTCAAATAGCTGATATTTAACAGATGGGTCTCTATTATTATTTCATATCAGTGCTAATCTTTTTAATTTCTCTAGTTTGAAGCTGGTTCCGGCGTACTGGATTGAGGACACCCCCGCTCAGCCAGGTCTTTCAGTTTTATCCAATCCTGATTAACCCTCTCCTGAATACGGCTTATGTCATTATCAGTTAGATGCCTGAATCTGCCTTGAGCTTTAAGATAATCGGTTACCGGCTTCAGTTTACCCGGGTTGATATTAATCTTGTATTTACCATTCTCCACCTCGAAAAGGGGGAACATGCCGGTTTGCACTGCGAGCCTGCCAACTTCAACTGCATTGTCAGTAGGGCATCGCCATCCGGTGGGACACGGTGAAAGAATATGAATATAGGATGGTCCTTTAACATCCATGGCTTTTTTAACTTTCATCGCCAGATCCCGGTGATAACTGGGACAGGCCGTGGCTACGTAAGGAATGTCATGGGCAGCTACAATCGCAGGGAGGTTCTTCTTCCAGGTGAATTGTCCGATGCTCATCTTACCGGCAGGCGATGTAGTGGTTGCGGCGCCGTAAGGTGTTGAGGAGGAGCGCTGGATACCGGTATTCATGTAGGCCTCGTTGTCGAAGCAAAGGTATATAAAATTATGTCCTCTCTCCAGAGCGCCGGATAAAGCTTGCAGACCGATATCACTGGTAGCCCCATCACCGGCCACAGCAACCACTTTAGTAGCGGACATATCCCGGATGCCTTTTCGAGTCAGAACCTTCATACCGGCCTCTATGCCGGAAGCCACTGCTGCAGTATTTTCAAATAGCGTGTGAATCCAGGGCACCGTCCATGAAGAATTGGGCAGCTGGCTGGAAACAATTTCCATGCACCCGGTTGCATTTACAACGATAATATCGTCTCCGAGTACCTTGCAGGCCATTCTAACTGCCAGTGCTTCAGCGCACCCGATACAGGCCCGGTGTCCCGGTGCAAATCTCTCTTTAGAATCTTTAAAAGCATCTTGTTTTGTAACCATTATTCCCTCACACCATATATTTCGAATTCTCTGTCGGAACCTTGTTGGGCTATTTCTATTCCGCGATTAATTATGTTTTCAAAATCGACAGGGGAGATATCTCTGCCTCCCAGTCCGCCTACAAAACCCACTACCTTAGGTCTCTGGGCTAAGGGGTACAGGGCATTTCTGATTTCTGAGCCTACCGGACCGCCTGGTCCACCGAAAGAAATAGCCCTATCCAGGACAATAATATTTTTCGCATTATTAACCGTCCGGCGAAGTTCTTCATAAGGGAACGGACGCCATAAGCGGATACGGAAGAGTCCGACCTTTTTACCGGCTTCTCTCATCTTATCAATAGCCATCATGGCAGTCTCGCTGAAACTACCCATAGTCATTAATAGAGTATCGCAATCTTCACAGCGATAACATTCCACCGGGTTATAATACCGGCCGAACTTGTCTCCGAACTCTTTCCAAACTTCCAGAATCGTCGGTTTGGAATCTTCTATGCTCATCTCCTGTGCCCACTTAGCCTCAGTGTAAACTATCGGCGGGGCAAAATCTCCCATAGCGACAGGATTCTTGGGGTCCAAAGGTAAAGGAAAACTATTGGGCGGTAAAAATTCATTGACGTCACTTTGGGAGGGGAGCAAAATAGGCTCTACCATATGAGAGAGGTGGAATCCATCAATATGGACCATAACCGGCAGAAGAATACGCCGGTCTTCCGCCATACGGAAAGCACAGATAGTGTTGTCTACAGCTTCCTGGCCGTTTTCGGCAAAAATTTGAATCCATCCGGTATCCCGGACCGCCATAACATCGGAATGATCGCCCCAGACGCTCAGAGGACCGGACAAAGCCCGGTTAGCCACAACCATCACTATCGGTAAACGCATTGAGGATGCCACATAGACTACTTCATGCATTAGTTCCAGCCCCTGACCGGCGGAGGAAGTGAAGGTCCTGGCTCCGACGGCGGCGGAACCCAGACAGGCGCTCATGGCAGAATGCTCGGATTCAACCGGAACAAAATCGGCATCCAGTTCTCCCTGGGCGACCAGTTCCGCAAGATGTTCAACGATATGAGTTTGCGGGGTAATGGGATAAGCTGCTATAACATCCACATTTGCGAGTTTAACAGCTTCACTAATAGCTATAGAAACTTCCATTCCAATTCGAGTTACCACTATTCTTTCTCCTCAACCATGGTAATTACTTTTTTGGGGCATTCTCTGGCGCAAATACCGCAGCCCTTGCAGTGGTACAAATCGGCAACGAAGAAACCTTCTTCGTTTTGTTTTATACATCCTTCAGGGCAGAAAACCTGGCATATACCGCACTTAATGCATTTCTCATGGTCATAGGTCGGCCTGCGGGAACGCCAGTCGCCAGTCTTATTCTGACAGGCACTTCCGGGTGCAGTGGATATTGCGCCAATTTCAATATCTTTCCAGGTCAATTTATCCTCTGATTTAATCTCTTTTTTCTCCCACTTTGTTTTATCAGCTGATTTTGCCAACGGCTAACTCCTTAATAATAGTTTCCTCGTATGCTCTTTTCATGGCGTCGATATTCCTGTCCGCTAAACGGCCAAAACGATTCTTTATGGGCTCAATCAGCGATTCCAGTTTGATCACTTCAGACGTTTTGATTACTGCGCCTATCATGGTGGTATTGGTGATAGGCACCCCAAGGAGTTCCAGAGCTATACTGGTAGCTCCCACAGTCGCTACGGTGGCTTTAATGTTAAACTCTTTCTGAATTTGCCCGGCGGTTTTGGTGGTATTAACAATCACAACACCACCTGGTTTTAGACCGGAAGCCACATCAACGATACGCAGTAATCCGGGGTCCAGGACAACCACGAAATCAGGTTCAGTGATAGAAGACCTGATCCGGATAGGTTGATTAGCGCTAATTCTGACAAAAGCGAGTACCGGTGCGCCTCTTCTTTCCGGTCCATAACTGGGGAAGGCCTGGGCGTACTTGCCCTCGCTGATGGCCGCCTGGGCTAAGATTTCAGCTGATGTGACGGCTCCCTGCCCGCCCCGTCCGTGCCAACGAATTTCAATCATTTTTTCCGGGTTTACCAAGCTATCCTCCTACTAATAATTAAATTCGAAATCCTGAACTCGAAATGTGAAACAGATTCAGAGTACCAGGTTTAATTATTCTTATCTATTTTCCTCTTCAATTCTTATTGCATGATGGTGCCCCTGGAGAGACTCGAACTCTCGCTCCCGGCTTCGGAGGCCGGTGCTCTATCCACCTGAGCTACAGGGGCATATTCATAACTAATATAATACTAATAATATAATAGCGAAAATCAAGGTTTTGCACAAATCGATAATACCAGCATGACATTCGATGGCTCAAACCAGGTGAAGAAGTATATGTCAATTATTCTATAGTAATCGATTATTTTCGCGAGATTTAACCAATTTGCGAAAAACTTCTTCTCAGAATCAAATTACTATGCTATACTGACGGTAAATATTACGGAAGATTAGGGTGGACGTATTGGGCATAAATGTTGGAAATATCCCCTCGTCTCTTAGAAGCAAACTTCAGCAGACACTTCCGTTCTTTCCTCTCGGAAGCCTGACGTACCCGGTATCCGAATTTTTTCATTTCGCTTATGGAGGATAAATTTATGGCATGTTCGGTATTTAATCATCTGACTCCTATCCCAAAAGTAATGAGGCTGCTTTTTGCGGTTATAATTTCTCTGGCGTTATTAATCCCCGCAGCAACTCCTTTGTCTTCAGAGGGAGAACTGACAATCACTACTTCTTCTCTGGATGTTGGGACTGCCGGTACAGCCTATAGTAAGAATTTGACGGCAACAGGCGGCACGTCTCCTTATACATGGGAAATAATAGATGGCAATTTACCTGCTGGTTTGTCGCTTTCCGATAATACTATCAGCGGTACTCCCACTACTGCCGGGACCAGTGATTTCATAGTTGAAGTAACTGATAGCAGCGAACCCGCAGCTACTGCTACCAGGTCTTTATCAATAACAATTCACAGCGCCGTGAGTATCTCAACCAGTGTGCTCCAGTTCGGTGCAAGCGGCATGTATTATAATCAAACTCTGGCAGCTACCGGCGGCAGTGGAAGTTATGCATGGTCAATGACCTCAGGAACTTTGCCGCCCGGCCTTTCCATGAGCTCCAATAAGATTTTGGGAAAACCAACAAAAGCGGGCAGCTACCAGTTTACCGTCAGGGCAAGTGATAACAATACGTCGGCTGACCGGACACTGGTTATCAACATTAAGGAGTCCGGATATTTATATACCTGGGGAGATAACTCCAAAGGCCAGTTGGGAAACAACTCGACTGTTGACAGGGGCATCCCTGTCCTGTCGCAAAAACTCGAAGATAGCATGGTATGTGCAGCCAGCGGTGGTTTGCACAGTTTGGCTGTAGATGTTAATGGTAATGCATGGGCATGGGGAAATAATTCCAAAGGTCAACTGGGCATCGGTTCTCTCACCGATAAAACTACTCCGGAAAAACTGGGGGATATTGTAGGTATAATGGGCGTTGCAGCCGGTTACTCCCATAGTCTGGCGCTGGATGAATACGGCAATGTCTGGTCATGGGGTGATAATACTCACGGGCAGCTGGGTATTGGTTCTACCGTAGCCAAGAGAACACCTGTGGAGGTCTGGGAACTGGAAGACATCGTATCCATTTCAGCGGGTTATGATTATAGTCTGGCTTTAAAATCAGACGGTACCGTCTGGGCATGGGGGCATAACGATAAAGGACAACTGGGTGATGGTTCAACTACGACAAGACGCTCGCCTGTCCAGGTAAAAGGAGTGGGTGGAAGCGGTCACCTTAACGATGTAATAGCGATATCAGCGGGTTATTATCATGCTCTGGCATTGAAGGCAGACGGTACTCTTGCGGCCTGGGGCGACAACTCCAAAGGTCAACTGGGCAATAATTCTTCCACCGCATCATTTAAGAATCCAGTTGCCGTATCCAGTCTTGAGGACATATCTGCCATTGCTGCGGGCGGCTTGCATAGTCTGGCGGCAGGCACAAACGGACTAATTTGGGCCTGGGGCGACAACTCTAAAGGTCAGTTGGGGATTGATTCTACCAGCAATAAAAGAGTCCCGACTCAGGCAGACAGGATAGACCAGATTACATCAGTCGCAGCCGGACATTATCATAGTATAGTGATGGACGATTACGGCTACGTATGGGCCTGGGGCGACAACTCTAAAGGTCAGCTGGGGATTGATTCTACCAGCAATAAAAGAGTCCCGACCCAGGTAGTTAGCTTTGATGGTGAAGTTTTATTTGTGGCAGCAAATGCGTACAATAGTCTGGCAATCTCCAGCGAGGAGATAGAGATTGAAGAGGAGTTAACTATCACCACCAGTTCCCTGTCAAATGGGAAAATAGGCTCATCTTACAGCCAGACACTGGCAGCCACCGGCGGCAGCGGCAGCTATAACTGGTCAAGGTCGTCGGGTTCTATACCCCCCGGACTGAGCTTGAATAGTTCGACCGGTAGAATCTCAGGGACTCCGACTGAAGCCGGGGATTTCACATTCAAGATAAAAGTAAATGATAATAATAGCTCTTTAACAGCCTCCGCTTCTTTCACCATTTTTGTTGATACCGGAGAGACTTTAAGCAGCGTCAAAACGAGTGGATTCAACTCTAGCGGCACAATCGAGGTAGATGATGAGGGTTATACCCAAGGTAGTTATCGAATCATAACCCTGGATGACAAAGCTACAATATCCATACCCAGAGGCGCTCAGATGCTGGATTCCAAAGATAATCCCATCTCAACATTGAGCGCAGCAATTTCAAGTACGCCTCCCGAGCCTCCGGCTGGTGTAATGGTAATAACAGCTTATGATTTCGGGCCTGATGGTGCGTATTTTAATCCCGCCCTGACGATTACGTTTGAGTTTGATGCGTCGAGTTTGCCCACAGGGATAGATATCAATACATTGTATCTGGCTTTTTATGATGGTAGCCGGTGGCAGGCTCTGGACAGCACATTGGATATCAATTCTTCAACTATAACCGGAGAAATCAGTCATTTTAGCACTTATGCTATTCTGGGTAAGGCAGCAGGTTCATCTCCATCGCCTACCCCTACATCAGCACCTGCGCCTTCAACTCCGGGCGACCAGGAAAAACCGTCTTCTGCCAGCAGCTGGCCTCTTATCGTCGGCATTATTATCTTTGTGATACTGGTCGGGCTGGTTCTTTTCTGGCTTAGATTACGCAGACGCACTCAGTTCCATTAATCCATATTAAACGATACAATTTACAAAAGCCCCTCAACAATTGGGGGGCTTTATATCTCTTATGGTGTTTTAGCAATTTTCAATATTATTGAACAGGCTTTTCAGGCTTCAGAATTCTTGATAATAATTTCGAATTCGGTCATGGTATGGTATAATACTCATGATAAGGGGAGAGGTGTCCGAGTGGTTTATGGTGCCGCTCTCGAAAAGCGGTCTCCGCTTTTGCGGAGCGCGGGTTCAAATCCCGCCCTCTCCGCCATAAGATACTCGGATGTCCCTTCCAAATCGCGGAGAGGTGCTGGAGTGGCCGATCAGGCACGCCTGGAGAGCGTGTGTAGCCGTAAGGTTACCGTGGGTTCAAATCCCACCCTCTCCGCCATTATTTTTCCCTGATGAATGATGCAAAACTTAATCCCTGGAAGTTTGTTGTTTAAGGGAACTGGTTTACCTGAAGTAAAGGAAATCATTACTTCCCAGATTGCAAATTAATCTCACAATATACTGAAACTTCAGCTTCAGGAGCTGCTAATTGGTCTGGATAGAGCTTATCGTATGTGTTGCCATCATTTTTTTCATGGGAAGGCGTGTTGCTGAGTATGGAGACATTATTGCGGTAAAAACCAAACTGGGAGGGGTATGGATAGGGCTGGTACTTATTTCCGTTACTACTTCTTTGCCTGAACTCTTTACCGGTGTGAGCGCCATCACCATTGTTAATGCCCCGGACCTGACGGTCGGCAATCTGCTGGGAGCCAATACTTTTAATCTGCTTAACCTGGCTTTGCTGGATATGTATTGCCGCAATAGCTCCATCTTGAGTACTGCCGGGCCAGGCCAACGGCTTTCCGCCTGGTTTTCTATTATACTGGTACTTACCGTGGCGCTGTCCATTTTTCTCCAGCCCCTCTGGCCGGTACAGATTGGCTGGCTTGGCTGGGGCACACTGATAATAATTATTTTATATCTCCTTTTTGTAAGAAAAATATTTATTTTTGAAAAGCATCATCCCCCAAAAGAGATAAGCGAGACAAAATACGAAACCAAATCACTCAAACGTACATATCTGTATTTTGCTATCTCCGCAGTTTTCATAATCGGTGCCGGAGTATGGTTGGCCACAATCGGGGAAAGAATAGCTGAGATAACCGGGCTGGGGCAGAGTTTCATCGGCAGCCTTTTAATAGGTTTTGCTACGACTTTACCCGAGGTTACCGTTTCATTTTCTGCCTTGAGATTGGGGGCGGTGGATATGGCCATCTCCAATATGCTGGGCAGCAACATGTTTAATATGTTTCTGATATGTGTAGATGATATGATATTCATCCGGGGGCCGATACTGGGTGCGATATCTCCCAACAATCTGTTGACAGCAGCGATTGTGATAGTAATGGGTGTTATCGTTCTGTCCGGATTGTATTTCAAACCCAAACGGTATTTTCGCTGGAGCTGGTATAACATACTGACAATCGCAGTTTTTATCATTGGAGCATATATCAACTTTGTAATCAATACCTGACCCTGACTATTTTGCTGTTGTTGCAGGCGTGCTTGATGTTTTGTTTTATTGTAAGATAAATAAATTAACCTGCGTTGTATTGAGGGAATAGTGATTGACGAGAAGAGAATGGAAAGAATCCGAGAGGATTTCCTGACGCTGAAACAGCGGCGGAACGGGAGACATCCTATCTACTTTGATAATGCCTGTACCACACTCGTACCACAGCCGGTTATCGAAGCTATCAATGAATATTATACCGGTTTTCCGGCCTGCGGGGGCAAGCGGGGCCGGTACTGGTTCACGGAAGAGGTTGCTGGCCGGATGGAGGGCAATCCGGAGAAGGGAATCCGGGGCTCGCGCGAGGTGATTCGGGAGTTTATCAATGCCCGTTCTGCAAAAGAGATTATCTTTACCATGAATACCAGCCACGCCATCAATACCGTAGCCCTCAGTTATAAATTCCGTCCCGGCGACATGGTGTTGCTCACCGATAAAGAACATAATTCCAACCTTATCCCCTGGCTGAGATTACAGAAGAAGGGACTCATTCAGGTTGATCATACCGTACCCGGGGAAGATGATACTTTTGATCTTGGCCAATTCGAATACAAGTTAAAGAGCGGTCGCGTCCGGCTGGTGAGTATGGCATACACCTCTAACCTTACCGGATATACTATCCCGGCAGAAGAAATAGTCCGCATTGCTCACCGGTATGGCGCCAGGGTGCTGCTGGATGGTGCGCAAACATTGCCTCATAAGTCCGTGGATGTGCAGAAACTGGATGTTGACTTTCTGGCTTTCTCACTTCACAAGATGTGCGGGCCGAAGGGAGTTGGGGTTCTCTACGGCAAGAAAGATTTAATCGGTCTGCCGGAGGATGAGGCTGATTGCATAGTTGAGCCGGTTATATTGGGGGGTGGAGCTATTGGTGATGCTACCTATCAGGACTATACCCTGATAGATTCACCGGGAAGATTTGAAGTAGGAATCCAGGATTATGCTGGTCAGATTGCCGCGGCGGCTGCTTTGAAATATTTGCAGAAAATCGGCATCGAGAATATTTATGAACATGAGGTCCGGCTGAATCAGCTTTTAACGCGAGAGCTTATAAATCAATACGGCGATACCGGCTGGTTCCGAATACTTGGCCCACAGGATGCAGCCCTGAGGGGCGGCATTCTGACCTTTGAGGTCAAGCGCCCGAATGCAGTGGGAATCGCTGGAGAGCTTGACGCTAG
This sequence comes from uncultured Dehalococcoidales bacterium, assembly GCA_964541585.1. Lineage (GTDB taxonomy): Bacteria > Chloroflexota > Dehalococcoidia > Dehalococcoidales > UBA3254 > CAZIQW01. Next base: position 9,164 of record CAZIQW010000057.1, read on the forward strand.
AAGCAACATCATGATTCGAGATGGTGTTTTCTGTGTCCACTCATACTTGAATCATGAGTTTGGGGTGGGGTGGACCCTTCCCTCACTGCCTTCAAAGCACCGGATGACCTACCGGGTCTCCCTCTATTTTTATAATACCGAGGAAGAGTGCCGGACCTTTTTAAAGACCTTGCAGCAAATATTCCAGGAGCGTAGCTATATTTAGTTAACGGCGAAGGCAACCGTGTATATATGGACGAGACAGTTATCAAGTTCTATCGCAAGTTGTTAAGGTCGGGATTTGAGTATGCCGGTTCACTGGAAAATCCATCCATTTTCCTGGACTCCATCGGCGAAAAAATATTTATCTGCGGGCATGTCGGCCGGGACTACATGCATATCTATATCAATGTCCGCAATGATAATATCGTTGAAATTAAATACCTGTGTTCGTGCGACCCCACGGCGAATGTAGTGGTAGAAATCCTGTGCAGCCTGGTCAAAGGCCTATCCCTGGCAGAAGCCGCCAGTCTGACTGAAGAAGCTTTTATCCGGGTACTGGGAAGTACTGATGAAGAATTCCTGAAAAAATCCCGGAGCATCATCGAGCTTCTCAAAAGGGGCATCAATCGATACCAAATAAATTAGATTATTTATTATAAACTGTTTCTCAAGTCATTTACCCTGGCCTGGGAGAGCAACAA
>CAZIQW010000058.1:0-9639 GCA_964541585.1 uncultured Dehalococcoidales bacterium
CGCAACCGACTTGTAATCGGTAGGTTAGCGGGTTCGAATCCCCTCTCGGGCTGTTTCCCCGTATCAGAGGTGGATTGTTGCAATTATTACGGTTTGTTGTATCATATTAGTTATGCGGAGAGGTGCCGGAGTGGCTAATCGGAGCAGTCTGTAAAACTGCCGTCCTGACGGGCTTCGCAGGTTCGAATCCTGCCCTCTCCACCATCTTTCAGGAAATTAGAGGGAATATTCAAAATCCTGAATTAATTTAAAGCTCCAAACCCCGTATTCTAAACAGAGAAAAGGGGGGGCTGGGGTTTTGAACATTGGAATTTGTTTGGAATTTATTGCTTGGAATTTTGGATTTATGCTATGTCTACGCGATAGACATGGCATATTAAAATCTGTATAATTCTATTATGTAATTATGCCCACATAGCTCAGTAGGTAGAGCACGTTCTTGGTAAGAACGGGGTCATCAGTTCGAATCTGATTGTGGGCTTAGAAATAAAGGGGGAAAATAATGGCAAAGAAAAAATTTGAAAGGACTAAGCCTCATGTTAATGTAGGCACGATCGGGCATGTGGATCATGGAAAAACCACTCTCACAGCAGCAATCACTCTGGTTTTATCAAAGCAGGAAGGCAGCGGTGTTTCATTTAAAGCTTATGATGCCATTGATTCGGCGCCTGAGGAAAAGGCTAGAGGTCTAACGATTGCCATTTCGCATATTGAATATGAAACTGCCAAGAGGCATTACGCGCATGTGGACTGCCCGGGACATGCTGATTATATTAAGAACATGATTACCGGTGCCGCTCAGATGGACGGCGCTATCCTGGTTGTTAGCGCCCCTGATGGCCCCATGCCCCAGACCAGAGAGCACGTCCTCCTCGCCCACCAGGTGGAGGTCCCTTCTATGGTTGTGGCGCTGAACAAGTGTGACATGATGGAGGATGAAGAATTACTGGAGCTGGTAGAAGTTGAAGTCAGAGACCTGCTCAGCAAATATGAATTTCCCGGTGACAGCATTCCGGTAACCAGGGTCTCCGCTCTTAAAACCCTGGAATGCGGTTGCGGCAAACCTGAATGCCAGTGGTGCGGGGCTATTTTGAAACTCATGGAAACCGTCGATAATTATATTCCGGACCCTGTACGCCCCAAGGACAAGCCTTTCCTGATGCCGGTGGAAGATGTTTTCAGCATCAAGGGTAGAGGTACTGTCGCCACAGGGAGAGTCGAGCGCGGCATTATTAAAGTCGGAGATGAGGTTGAAATCGTCGGTCTGCATCATGATAGCAGGAAAGTGGTGGTAACCGGTCTGGAGATGTTCCACAAACTACTGGATATTTCTGAACCCGGCGATGCCGTAGGCGCGCTGTTAAGAGGTGTTGAGCGTACTGATATCGAGCGAGGTCAGGTTTTAGCCGCACCCGGCAGCATTAAGCCCCACACCAAAGCAGAGGTACAGGTTTACATCCTGAGCAAAGAGGAAGGCGGACGTCATACGCCGTTTTTCTCCGGTTATAAACCCCAGTTCTATATTCGAACAACCGATGTAACGGGGACCCTGAATCTCATGCCGGGAGTTGAAATGGTGATGCCAGGAGACAATATTAAAGCTAATATTGAGCTGATTTATCCGGTAGCAATGGAACCGGGTCTTCGATTTGCCATACGAGAAGGGGGTAGAACCGTTGGCGCAGGTACTGTGACCAATGTAGCAGAATAAAATGGCTAAAAAAGGTGAAAACAGGTTAATCATTCATCTCGCCTGTACTTCCTGTCAGGAGAGAACCTATACAACAACAAAAAATAAGAAGAATGATCCTCAACGGCTTGAGTTGAGTAAATTTTGTCCCAGATGCCATAAGCACACACCTCATAGAGAGGTGAAATAGCATGTCAGCCCATGCAGCAGCCAAACCCAGAATCAGGATCGTCAGGTTCGTTACCGGTATCTGGGGAGAAATGAAAAAGGTAATCTGGCTTACCAGAAGAGAAGCAGCCTATTTGACTATGCTGGTACTTATTGTAGCGATTATTTCTGCGGTAGTGCTGGGGGCATTCGATTACGGGTTCTCTAGTTTGGCAGACAGGTTCCTGGTGGGTAGATAGAGATTGATTATTCTTCAAAACGAGAAAAATTTTATGAATCCTGAAGCGGATGTTACATTATCTGAAGTGCCTGCGAGCGAGGTGAAGGGTGGAAGATAAGGAGAAACACTGGTATGCAGTACATACCTACTCCGGGTACGAGGAAAGGGTAAAAAAGAACCTGGAGCAGCGCATCAAGTTCATGGACACTCGCGGCGATATTGCCCAGGTAGTTATACCAACAGAACAAGAGGTAGAAGTTAAAAGCGGGCAGAGGCGTAATATAACCAAAAAAATACTGCCCGCCTACGTTCTGGTGGAAATGATAATGAACGATCAGAGCTGGGATGTTGTGCGCAATACTCCCGGCGTCACCGGTTTTGTCAGCAGTGGAAATAAACCGGTTCCTTTACAGCCAAAAGAAGTTGAACAAATTTTAAAAACAATGGCAGCAGAAACCCCGAAGGTTAAAGTCGGGTTCCGCCAGGGACAGAGCGTAAGGGTTATAGATGGCCCCTTTATCGATTCTGTGGGAGTGGTGGACGATATAATCCCCGATAAGGGAAAAGTAAAAGTCCTCCTTTCGTTGTTCGGGCGGGAAACACCGGTCGAACTGGACTTCTTGCAAGTTGAAAAATTATAGATAGGTGTTTGCTGCCTTTGGCGGAGGACTGGAATTACAGGTCCGGTTCAAATTGGGTTATTGGGATTTTGATATTGTTTCGAATTTAGAGTTTAGTATTTCGAATTTTCTTTATTAGGTAGGTAAATATAAAGTGGCCAAGAAAGTTGTAACTGTTATCAAATTGCAGATTCCTGCCGGGAAAGCTAATCCGGCGCCTCCGGTAGGTCCCGCTCTGGGTCAGCATGGCGTCAATATCATGGCATTTTGCAAAGATTATAATGCCCGGACTGCCAATCAGGCCGGCACCATCGTACCGGTCGAAATAACCGTTTATGATGACAGGTCTTTTACTTTCATTACCAAAACGCCTCCTACTTCAGATTTAATCAAGAAAGCACTGGGGGTAGAGAAAGGCGCCAAGACCACCGGAAAACAGAAAGTGGGTGTCCTCTCCAAAGATAAATTAAGAGAGATAGCCCAGATAAAAGCGAAAGATTTAAATGTTAATTCCATTGAAGCGGCAGAGAGGCTTATAGAAGGCGCTGCCCGCAGCATGGGGGTTGAGGTAAAGTAAGAAATGACAGTACATCGCGGAAAAAGATATGAAGAAGCCAAAAAACAGGTAGACATCACGAAGGTATATGAACCGAACGAAGCCGTAGCTGCGGCCAAGAAAGCCTCTTTTGTTAATTTCGATGAGTCAGTAGAATTGCATCTGCGCATGGGTGTAGATGTCCGCAATCAGAACCAGCAGGTCCGCGGCGTAGCCTTGCTTCCCCATGGTCTGGGGAAACAGGTACGCGTTCTCGTCTTCGCGCAGGGCGAGGCAGAGAAGATCGCCCGTGACGCCGGAGTAGATTACGTTGGCAATGACGATTTGATCAAAAAGATAGAAGAGGGATGGACCGAGTTTGATGTGGCCATGGCCACCCCGGATATGATGGGGAAAATCGGGAAATTGGGTAAGGCACTGGGACGCAAAGGCCTGATGCCAAACCCGAAAGCCGGAACCGTGGTCCAGCCGGCTGATTTACCCCGGAGCATTGAAGAAGCCCGCAAAGGTCGGGTAGAGTTCAAACTCGATAAGACCAATATCATCCACGTTATTGTCGGCAAGAAAAGCTTCGAAGACAATAAGCTGGTTGATAACCTGACTGCTGTTATCGACGCAATAGAGAAGGCCAAGCCGTCAGGAGCCAAGGGACAATATATCAAGAGCGTTACCGTAAGCACCACTATGGGGCCCGGACTCAAGCTGGACCTCAAATCCGTTAACGCCAGCTAACCCCAGGGAAGAGAGTCAGGAGTAAGTAACTGATACCGAAGGCTCTCTGCTCTGAGATATTAAAACCATAACTGAAAATGGAATTTAATCCTGAGACAGCAGGTTCCCTCGAAATATTCGCGGGATTAATACAAGAAGTGCCTGCCGAGGATAAGAACTATCCTTATGGATTTGTTAAGTCCTCGCGCATGCACGGGGATTTTTTTTTGGAGATACAGGATAGTTATCAGTAATCAGTGTTTAGTTTCGGGACAAGAAGAGGGAACTGTTAACCGACAACTGGCAGCTGAAAACTTAAGATAGGAGTAATTGAGATGCCGACGGAGAAAAAGAAACAGATAATGGACAGCCTGGAGCAATCCTTTGCTGAGAGTAATTCCGGTATAATGACTGACTATCGCGGACTCAAGACTACGGATCTGGTTGCTCTACGCCGGAAGCTGAGAGAATCCGGAGCCGAGTTCCATATTGTTAAGAATACACTGGCCCGGATAGCCGTAGAGAAAAGCGGTAAAGACCACCTGGCCGGTATTTTTGAGGGCCCGCTGGCGATTGTCTTCGTGAAGGACGATATCACAAAATCAGCCAAAATCCTGACCGAACACATCACGACCTCTAAAATCACCATGCCCATTAAAGGCGGTTTCCTGGGTAATAAATTACTGAGCCCCGGAGAGGTAGCCACCATCGCTACTTTACCCTCCCGGGAAATCTTGCTGGGCAAAGTAATGGGAGGGATTCAGGGGCCGCTGTATGCGCTGATGAACCAGGTCAATGCCCCCTTGCGGGGTTTAATGACCGTATTACAGGGAAGAATAAAGCAATTAGAAGGAGTAAGTTAAAATGGCCGAATCAAAAGTTGAACAAGCAATGGCGATAATTGAGGGAATGACCGTTCTCGAGCTAGCCGAGATGGTAAAAGCGATGGAGGAGAAATTCGGTATCAGCGCCGCCGCCCCGGTAGCGGTAGCCGCCCCCGCAGGCGGAGCAGCTCCGGCAGCAGCCGCAGCCCCGGAAGAGGAACAGACCGAGTTTACCGTCGTTTTGAAAGAGATCGGCGCCAACAAGATTAACGTTATTAAAGCCGTCAGAGAGTTGACCAACCTCGGTCTGAAAGAGTCCAAGGAACTGGTGGAAGGCGCTCCGAAACCGGTAAAAGAGAATATCAGCAAAGATGAAGCCGCCGCCGCCAAGGCTAAATTAGAAGCCGCCGGCGCTACCGCCGAAATCAAATAATAACCCGATATAAAGTCAGAAAGCTGGAGTCAGGAGCATTTGAGAGTCATTCCGTTGCTCCTGGCTCTTGGCTTGCTTCTCATAATTCTCTATCTGCCTTCTTATTCCTCGGAATAGACTTTAAAACTATTGATATTTGATTGAAAAACCCCTATATTAATCAAAAGATACACTTGTGCAGGGGGTGCAAATGAGCTATCAGGACCTGATCATAATGATAATCATTGGTGGCATATTCTTCCTGCTCGGTATACTGGGCCTTATCTGGGGACGAAGGGAAGAAGGGACTTACTATAACGGTATTTCGGAACGTGTCGACGTCCGGGAATTTCTCGACCATTCACCCGGTCGACCCGAACCCCATTCTTTGAGGATAGGCGGTATAATCTGCTTTGCCGTGGGTATCGTTATCCTTTTAATCAGCCTCGGTTTTTACCTCTGGGGAATGGCGCCCGCGGCCTGAGCCCGCTCCTATCGAAATTCCCCAACTCATAAAGCATAGAACATGCAGTAATGCTCGAATAGCGAGAGTGAAGCACTGAAGTCCAGAGTATTTGTTTTAATGTTCAAAAGATAGCTCAAAAAATAAACTCCCAGCACCCAGTTAGAGTCTGCGTCTGGTTTCACCATCTGGAAGCCATCCGATATTCCGATCGATAAATAACTATATCAATCAGATCATGGGTGGGGCTCCTTAGGCAAGTCACTCATTGAAGCATGAACCGCCCCTACAAAGCGGTCAACCGGAAGTGTGAAAGCAATGCCTCTTCTGGGTTCGCCAAGACGTGCCGCCTTGACTATCTCGTTCAGGATCGCATCTGCTTTGTTCTCCGGCGTAATCGTTAGAACTATCTCTTTTTCGGGCTCGACCGGTATTCCCATGATTTTCTTCTTTTCATGTATCCCGATACCGCGGCCGAATACAATAGTCCCTCCCTCGGCTCCAGCCTTCATTGATACTTCTATTACAGAATCACCCCACCCTTTCATAACTATAGTTACGATAAGGGTTCTACTGTCTGAAGTTTCTTCAGTCACTTTCGTTACCTCCTTCGGGCATTGTTATACGATATACCAAACTAAGCACCTGGATGGATATAATCGGAGCCAGTGTTATTATTCCAATCAGTCCAAATCCGTCAGCCAGAGGATTGCGTCCATCCATTACTGTAGCAGCTCCAATAGTCAAGGACAAGATAAACGCAACTGTCAACGGTCCGGAGGCAATGCTTCCTGAATCGAAAGCAATACTAACAAATTCCTTATCTGCAATGGAAAGCAGTACAAGGGCAATAACATAGCCAGGGACAATTATCTGGATTAAGGGTATACCATAAACTGTACGCGCCATCCCCAGGGCAGTAAAAGCAGCTACACCAAAGCACAATGTATAGAGTATCATCGGGGCGCGAATGTAACCGGCTGATGCTTCTTCTACCTGCTGGCTCAACACACGCACCTGCGGTTCAGCATAGGTAATGAGAAATCCCAGAATAAATCCAATCGGAATTAGAATCCAGGTATGCTGAAAACCTGCGAATAATCCTCCGATTTCCATTCCCATTGGTAAAAAGGCAATGTTAATACCATGCAAAAATAATACCAGTCCGACAAAAGCAAATGCAACTCCTCTACCAATAGTCAATAATTGTCTTAGCGGTCGCTTCAGAAAAAAGAACTGAAAGACTAAAAAGAAGACCACCAGGAGAGCTACCGGCAAGGTGACTTCAAGGACGACTCTAACTATTCCATCGAGAGGAGCAACTTCTCTCATAAGAAGAACTGCTTCGTCTCTAAATAGAAGAATCATTTCTTTCAGGTTAAGAAATATTTCTTTCAAAAGAATAATATCCCCCAGAGCAAAATACCGATAATCGGACCGGCACAGGCAATTCCGATGAGCCCGAACCCGTCGGATAAAGCAGATCTGCGAGCAAGTACCGATACAAAGCCTAATCCCAGAGCCAGAAGCATTGGCACCGTAAGCGGTCCAGCAGCTGCGGCTCCTGCATCAAAAGCAACGGCCAGGAAATCAGGGGGCGTAAACATGGAGAGGATTACTACTATCCCGTAGACGATTGCCAGAAGATTTCGGGTAGGAAAGCCCAGTACAATACGCAGTAGTGCCACCAGAAAAAGCATCGCCATACCTCCGGCTACCACGAAGATAAAAGCAGTGGCGCTGCTAGCGCCACCCTCAGCAGACATATTGCCCAGCACCATAACGCTAGGCTCCGCATAAGTCACCGCAAAACCAAATATTAAGGCCATCACAATGACAAGTATAATTGAACCGCGCTGAGGCAACACTGCACCGACGTCTCGTCCCATCGGCAATATACCTGTTCTGACTCCGTAAAGAAAGCAAATAATGCCTGCCACTACCATCGCTGAACCAATTAAAAAACGCAAAAATGTTTCATGGGATACGTGGAGAATCGTGAATTGCAGGATTACTATGGCAAGGATAATAGGTAGCAGCGCTGTCAGGGCTTCCTTTGTAATATCCTTAATAATCCTTAACATGATTATCTCCAGAAGTATGATCAAACCGGCTTTGGAGAACAATTAAGGCCACCGGAGGGGACAAATATAACCTAAGTTCATTATATAGGTGCAAAACATATATGGCAATTGCGGGAATGATTTTGGAATCCATCCGGCGACATTCGGCGTTAATATTGACAAAAATTATTCTGTAACCTATGCTTACTCACAAGAAAGCTGCAAGGAGGTCTCTATGAAAAGAGCTTTGGCGTTTGCAGGTCTGTTGTTCTTGTTATTCGGGATTACCGGGATTATCTTCACGCTCCGGCTCTCCGACTGGGGCACCATAATCTCCATTCAGGGGAATCTTGCTTTTGGGGCCTTCATTCTCGTCGGGCTGGCAATCCTGATAAACATGGTTATTTCAGAACGCAGCGATTACTGAAGACAAATTATCAATAAGAAGGAGAGCGCTCAAATGGCGAAAATCGGCATTCTGACGGACACCACCCACTGTCTGCCTACAGAATTTATTGACCGCTATAACATAAAGGTTGTACCGATGGGGCTGGTTTTGGACCGTAAGCCTTACCTTGACCAGGTTGAAATCACACCTGCTGAGTTCTGGGAAAAGTTTAAAACGCTGAAACAGGTTCCTACCACCTTTGCGCCCAACCCTGAAGATTTTGAAAAAGCGTTTCTGGAGATGTCCCTCAGCGTCGACAGCATTATCTGCATACTGGTTTCTAAAGTTCTATCGGGTACTCATAACACAGCTTTTGCGGCCAGAAAAAGCCTCCAGGAACAAAAACCCGGATTTAAGATTGAGATAATTGACAGCAAATGCGCGGCTGGCGCTCTGGGTTTTCTGGTTTTAGAGGCGGCCCGGGCAGTGGAGCGCGGGAGCAGCTTTGAAGAGGTCTTAAACTTGGTCCATAACATGCTGCCGAAGGTTACCTATTTAACCGCCTTCGACACCATGAAATACTTGATAAAAGGCGGCCGCGCACCTAAAGTAGCTCTAATCGGCAATCTGCTGGGTGTAAGACCGATTATCACTAACAATAAGGAAACCGGTGAGGTGCTGTCAATAGGCAGGGGGCAGGGAAAGAAGAACACCATGGAGAAACTGGTAAACCTGGTGTCTGAATATGCGGAACCTGATAAGCCGTTGCACATGATAGCGCATTTTACTACTAATATAAAGGACGGTGAAAAACTGAGAGAAATGGTCACGGCCAGGTATAAATGTGAAGAGCTGTATATGACACCCTACTCCCCGGTGATGGCCGTCCATACCGGGCCGGTAATTTCTCTTGCCTTTTATTCAGGTTAATATTCACCGTCTGCAATTCACGGGTTCTTCCATGCCTCCTCGAAGACATGTGAATCTCTTTCTTCTCAAGCAAGCCGCGCAGAGAAATCAAAGGGGACGGGTAACTGGTTTTTCCCGTGTATAAGCTCATGAAGATATTCAAATATGTTATTATGATGATTTCTCTGGCAGTAACCGGCATAGTTTTCGCCATAGCCGGAGCGTTTATCGGGGGAAACATTCTCGGAAACAACGCCGTGGAATTTGGAGCTCTCGGTCTGGCGATAATTGGAGCCCTGGCCGGTTATTTACTGGGCATTATTCTGGGAATTGTAATAATTAAAAGGGTTTTTTGCCGGAAAAGTTCATTGTTAGCGGGTATTTCAGGCGTCATTATCGGGACTGCAGCCGTGGTATTTCTGGCAGAACCTTTAAAGTTAATTTCCAATACCAATCTCTTAATCGGGGTATACCTGATAGTAGTAACCTTCTTTTCGGTGGGCGGCTTGTGCCTTAAGAAATAATTTATGGGTGCATTACAATTTCATGTCTCCAGGATATATTCTGATGTGATGGTGAGACGGCAGATATTTTTATAATTATACTCCCGGCCCC
>CAZIQW010000059.1:0-9633 GCA_964541585.1 uncultured Dehalococcoidales bacterium
CCAGACACCAAAGCACCATAACCGGGTAAAATTCTAAATTCGAATATCTAAATTCTAAATAATTCCAAAGCACTAAATTCCGGTCATCCCCTTCACCCCGGAGCAGGTCCGGAATGGTAAATAATTCAGGATTTCGAATTTGAATTTGTTTGGTTATTGATTATTTCAATGATTCTAATGATAAAAATGTTTATGACAGGGTACTCAGGTTATATAAAATATCGAAGGGTCGGTTCCGTATTCAGGGTGAAGCTGGAAAGCCCGTTGTTCTTTAATTAGCCTGGAAACCTCACTGGCGGGATCATCCAGATCGCCGAATTGCCTGGCTTGAGTCGGACAGGTAATCACGCAGGCAGGGCTGGCTTCGCGGTCTATCCCCGGCTTCAGTCCCTTTTTTAAACCGGCATCTATCCTCTCGGCACAAAAATTGCATTTTACCACGGTGCCTTTCTGCAATGGATAAAGATTTTTCCCCATAGCTTCCAATTCGGTCTGGCCCTGACCGGGGAAGTATTCTTTCTTATCATCCGAATAGAATGTCCGCTGCTGATAAGGACAGGAGACCAGACAGTACCGGCAGCCGACGCATTTATCCGCGTCCACGACAACTATACCGTCCGCTCTGCGGATAGTGGCGCGGGTGGGACAGACCTTAACGCAGGCAGCCTCTTTACAGTGATTGCAGCCCACCGGGTAGATTTGCTTGGTCACTGTCGGATAAATGCCTGTCTCACTGATCAGAACCCGGTTCCAGAACATTCCCGGCGGAAGAAAATGCTCTTCCTTGCAGGCTATCATACAGGCATAGCACCCGATACATTTCCGCAGGTCGATTACCATTCCCCATCTAGGCATTCTGGCTCCTCCCTATTTTCCGTATCCTGGCCCTGACGCAGGTCTCAAGGGTAGTGCAAATCGGGTCCAGGTGATCCTGGTCAAGCTCAAGTAGCTCATTAAAGTTAGTGCCTTTACCTAAAGCAATCGGCTGGCTCTTGGTCCAGTGGCCGCCGCAGGTAGCAATCCCTACTACCTGGGGATGCTGACCTTCCATGAGTTTGAGCCGGCCGGTTACTTTGCGGCCTGATAAGGACTCAATTTCGATGATATCGCCATCCTGTAATCCTTTTTTCTCCGCGGTGCTGCGGTTTAAAGTAATGTTATAGGTGTAGGGATTCATGCGGCTGGCCTCATCGATCCATGGCTGCTGCATCGTAAATGATCCGCTGTGGATGATGTCACGATAGGAAAAACAATACAGGTCGTACTGTGGATCGTTCACCTTATGGATGGAGCTGGGCGTCCAGGAAATCAGCGGAGTAAACTGGTCGGTCTTAAAGCCAAGGCCGGTCTCTTTGTTAATCCCCTCAATTTTCTCCTTCATCTCCACCAGGTGCTCCAGATAAATGGGCGTCCGCGCATCCACAAAAGGTCTCCAGTAGGCATCCTCGACCTTCTTGGGCCAGGTTATAAAACCGTGCTCCTTAAACCAGTTAAAGTCGTGCTCCTTGCCGAAGACCGTCTGGCAGATTCGGTCGGCCAGAATTTCCGCTGAAAAGTCATCGTCCGGTTTGAATTGGGCCTCCGGCGACAGATGCAGTGAGTCGTTGAGGTCTTTAAAAAATGCCTCCTTTTTACCCAGGCGGCAAGCGATATCATAAAGGACCTGCTGCCAGTGTCTTCTTTCTTTTTTAATCTCAACTACCGGCTGGAAAACATGACAGTACCAGTCTTCCTTGCCAAAAGCCTGGTTAAATCCCTGGCTGGAAAACCCTGAACAGTCGCAATCTTCCAGGTAAGAGACGGCAGGCAATACGATATCCGCAAAGCCTTCGGTCAACTCATTATTGATCAGCTCATAAACAACAATGAAAGGGATTTCCTTCAGGCATTCTTCTACCAGTTCGTGGTTAGCAATGCTGAGTACGGAATTTAGACCAAAGGATATCATCATCTTCAAGCGGTCTTTGCTGCCCATCTTGTCCCATATTTCGTGACGGTCGCTCTGAAAATTAATATTGGTGCCGATATGCCCCATGGTGGTGATACAGTTGGGATTCAATCCGTGGTTGTTATGAGGCATCGGCACGGGCCACGCCCCGTGACTGCGTTTCAATCCCGACGACGCTCCGAACCGGTCGGTCTCCAGAATACCGTCAACCCCTTTGTACGGAGACCAGCAGAGTTCACCCGTCCCGGGATAACCGGAGCTTTTTGCCGGCCAGCCGAGTGTCCCGCCGGGCACATCGGCGGACCCAACCAGCTGGTTGAGCAAGGCGATAGCGAAACAGGCATGAAGGCCATTCTCGTGACCCTGTCCGCCGCGGAAGATAATGGCAGCGGCGGGTCGGAGAGGCAGGCTGTGGCCATCGATTTCAATAGTGCCGCCGATATTGGCAGCAGTGACAAACTCAGAGGCGATTCGGCGGAGTGTTTGAGCCGGGATGGTGCTTATCTCAGATGCTTTCTCAGGGGTATACTGCTTGAGATGCTCTCTCACCGCCTGGAAAACCGGCTGGCATTTTATACCCCTGTACTCGTAATTCCCTTCAAGGGCGTAAGATTTAATACCGGGGTCGTCATAGACTTTCGCTTTATTGTCAACCGCATCCCAGACCATCGGTTTGTTGGTATCGTCGTCACCGATATAGAGTCCGGCATGCGGCTTGCCCTCCCAAAAACCTGAATGATCGAACCTGACACCCCTGGCCGGCCCGTTTTCTCTGACATATTTCATATCCGGTCCGATAAGGTAGGGGGCATTGGTCTTCTTTTGCAGGAAAGGCCCGTCATATTTACCCAGTTCGTTAACTATCACGTTGCATATAGACAGCGCAACGATACTATCCGTGCCCGGAATAATGGGGACCCATTCTGTAGCTTTGCCGCCCGAGAAATTGCATATGGGGTCGAAAGATACCGTCTTCATACCCCTCGCCCGGGCTTCGGCGGAAAGCCTGGCGGTAAACATGGCCGAATGTCCTCCCCCCGCCCCCTTGCTGCTGCCGAAAAACATGGCATAGTTGCAATATTTAAAATCAGGAACGATGGACCAGGAAGAGTATATCATGCCGGCTGATGAATGAGCCGCCTTGCCGCAATGCAGTCCGCCCCCGCCGGCACCCATGACATCCGGCATTCTGCCTAAGAGAGCATGAATGAACTGATTCTGTCCGAAGAAAAGATACTGGTCCGGCCGCGAGGTCGTCCACTGGAAGAATATTTCGTTGGGATTTTCTTCTATGATTTTTTTCAGCTTGGGTACGATTTCATCATAGGCTTCTTCCCAGGTAATCTCTTTCCATTTCGGGTCCGCATGAAGACCTTTTTCCGGGTTCGTCCTTTTCAGGGGAACATTCAGTCTGTTCGGGTCATATTGCATCTGCAGTCCTGAAACACCCTTGCCGCAGACGCCTCCCATAGAACCCTGGCAGCTTTCCGGTTCTCCCTCGATTTTGACTGCTACGCCGTTTACCACATGTACGCGTATGGCGCATCCGGCGTAGCACCGCCCGCACATCGTCCGTACCCATTTATCCTCATATATCCGGGGAGTTTTCGATTTCATAATTGCTCCTTTTGACGGATATTTCCATTGATGATTTTTGTATCATTTAAATTTTAACGGTAATAACGAAAAGTACGCAGGCCTCTTTCAGGTTCGCCTCTCTGCTGTGCAGAAACGATAGAACGTTTAATAAAAATAATACAGTAAAATACTGATTCAGTCAATAGCAACCTGGTTTATAGCAACTATTATTTCAATACCGTAGTCGATATCCGACTGTCTACGGGAGATTATTAGCTATATGTCCTTTTGCTTTGTCCCCATCTTAAGCATCTGACTGAGTTCCTGTAAATCCGGTGGATATCTGGGTGAGGCAACCTCTACTGCCCGGGCAATAACTTTTTTCATATATTGTATTAATTGGTCACACTCCTCATCGGATAATATGGAGAGGATATCCGGTATCGGCTTTCTGGGGATTAAATGTTTTAAGGTTTCTTTCCCTTTTTCCGTGATGGAAACCCGGGTTTGATTTTTATTATTAAAATCCTGGTATTTCTCCACCAGTCCTTTTGCCGCCATTTTATCGGTAAGCAGCGAAACGGAAGTATGACCTCTTACCAACAGCCGGCATAGCTCGTGTATAGTCGGTATAGAGCCGAGATAGTTCAGGGTCAGTAACAACTTCATCTGCACGGACGAAAGATTATGTTTCTTGAGCTCCCTCTCCCTGGCGGTTGAGATGAGAAAGACCGCTTCATCCAGGTGCATCCAGAGGATGGAAATTTTGGTTAAATCCGAAGTATCTTTTACAGCCATAATATTCCCAGATATTAAGTATATTTATGTAAAATCTAACCACGATATTTATTAATGCAGCTATTATACCATTTATCACAGACTGCTACACGCTTCGGTAAAATCGAGTCAGCTGATAACTGTTCATGTCCTGTTGATTGACTATTCTCAATAGCCTTTTAATATATCAATCATGATATCCGTAGCCTTAATTGCCATATCCCTGGGGATGGTCAATGGCGGCATAAAACGAAAGACATTGCCGTAACGGCCGCTGGGAACTATTACCACTCCATTGTTCAGCAATTTCATCGCTATTTCACCGCATTTTTGCGGGGGTAATGGCTCTTTAGTATCTCTGTCCTCAACGATTTCAACGCCTATCATCAGCCCCCTGCCCCGCACGTCTCCGATGGCTTTTACGGTTTTGGCAGCATCCTTGAATTTGCCCAGAATCTCGTCGCCCAGTTGTGTCGCTCTGCCCAGCAAGTCCATATTTTTATCAGTAATGAGTTCAATATTGGACAGGCTGACCTGGCAGGCTACTGCGTTACCGGCAAAGGTACCCGGTTGTGATCCTTCTACCAGTGTCTTGCCGATATCCGCTCTGAAAGTAACCCCTGCCATGGGCATGTCGCCCCCCATTCCCTTGCCCCAGGTTAGCATGTCGGGTATGACTCCTGTATGCTCGATAGCCCACATCTTGCCGGTGCGGCCGGCCCCGGATTGTACCTCGTCGGCAATGTAAATGGCTCCATATCTCTCACAGGCTTTTTTAATTATCTGGAAAAACTCCGGTGGAGGGGCAACGAATCCGCCCTCGCCCTGCAGCGATTCAACTATAATTACGGCTACATCATCGGCTGCGGTATAAGGAGTATTCAATACATGATCGACGTATTTTGCACACTGGATGTCGCAGTCCGGATAAGTCATATTGAATGGGCAGCGATAGCAGTACGCATAAGGCAGATGGGTAACTCCGGGGATAAGGGGTCCCCATCCGTGACGGTATCTAAAACCGGCGGTCAGTGCGGCACTCCCACACCAAACGCCATGGTATGCTCCGTGGAAAGCTGTTATTTGTGATCTGCCGGTGTAATGACGCGCAAATTTAACAGCGGTCTCTACTGCTCCGCTGCCGCTCTGTGTAAAAGCTGTCTGGCAGATGCCCCGAAGACCTTCCGGCATAATCCCGGAAATCCTTTTTGCCAGTTCAATCCGTTTCGGGTTAGTAATATCAGTAGTATGCATTATCAAATCACATTGGCGGCGGACAGCTTCCAGCACTTTTGGATGGTTGCGCCCGACAGCGTTTACCGCTACTCCGGCTGACATATCAATATAAATATTACCGTCGGCATCCATCACGGTGGCGCCCCTGCCCTCTTCCATAACCACGGGGAAATTTCCCCCCCCCCGGGTAACTGCTTCGTATTTTGCAGATTCAGAAATCAATTTTTGTACTTTAGGGCCGGGAACTTTGGTTACCATCCTGGGCGCATCCAGATGTGATAGCTGTTTTAACTCTGCTTCTGAAATCATTTTTCCCTCCCAAAATATTGAAGAATTTTTTTGGCTAAATTGGAATCCGGTTCATTCACCTTACGCACAGATTCGCTATTAGCAGGTTGAGAGCCAGGTCACCGTCAAATCTGCCGGTTTTAATCGATAAGTCAGTTTCCAGGATATTTTGAAACATCTTCTTCAGATTGTCCAGGGAATACTTGTCCGCCCGGCTGGTAATCCTTTCCCAGGCATAAGGACTCTTGATTCCTAACCGGGTCTGGATTTCGGAAGAAACCTTTTTCCGGGCTTTTAAATCTTTAACTTGTATCAGCATCTGCACCTGTCGGGCGATAAGGACCAGTATCTGGGGAGGTACTACTCCATTTTGTAACAGATTTTGTAATATTTGTTCAGCCCGTCCGGATTTGCGGTCCATAATTGCGTCTATCATAGCAAATATATCGCCCTCTTGAGAAGCACTGACTATCATTCGGACGTCTTTTTCTTCTATTAATCTTCCCCCGGTAAAAGACACCAGCTTGTCGATTTCATTGGCCATAGTATGCAAATCGCCTCCGATAATCTCCATCAGGGTATTGGTAGCCTGGCGGGAAATACTGCCTCCCTTCCGGGTTGTCCGGTCTTGAATCCACTGGTATAGCTTGTTGCCTTTCATAACTGAAAAAGATTTGATTTCTGCCTTCGCGGATATGGAGTTGTATAAATAGTTGGATTGAAAAGCGTTCTTCTTTACTGCCAGGTTTTCAACCAGGACCATTATGGTACTCTCCGGAAGGCCGTTCAGGCATTCTGCCAGAAGCTGGGATTCATCCCGTTTGGAGCCTGATTTGCTGCTCTTTTTGGGCTGACCATTTCTTTCTTTAGGTTCAAATCGTTCCAGGAGGCCTTTTACGATTACTAAACGTTTTTTTGATAGAAAAGGCATGGCTTCTCCAACTGCCTTTAATTCGTTTAGAGTCAGTTTCTGCCCGTCCAGAATAACAGTATTGGAGGGAAGCAGAGAAGAATCTCCCAGATTGCTTTTTATCTCTTGCAGCGTCTCTTCCAGTGAAAAGGTGTCTTCACCCCATAATATGTAAAGCAAACCGGCCTCCCAAATATACTTCTCACCTATTTTAACATACCTTGAGGGGTGATTCCCGAAAATTTTAACCATTATTCCAGGAGAGTCAAAGCAGTCCGATAAACCGGATTATTAAGGGGCGAAGCGCTCGTCCCAGCTTAATCGCAGTACCTTTACTGTCTCACCTTGTTTTACCGCGGTGTTTTCGGGAACTACCGCCAGACCATCTGCGTGAGTCAATGAGGTCAAGACTCCTCTTTTTTGCGAACCGGCGGTTCTGGCATAATATTTATCTTGTTTCATTTCTAATTTTGTCCAGATGAAACTCTGAACCGTTTTCTTATTCAGTACCGGTTCTTTCATAACTGCATGGACTACCGGATGGCTTAAGTCCTGACAGCCTCTCATCTTCAGAATGGCAGGACGGACGAATAATTCAAAATTCAGGATACAGGCAGTTGGATTGCCTGCCAGCGCAAAGAAGGGAATCGGGACAATTCGACCTTCCGGGTCAACCCTGTTTACTGTACCAAATGAAAAAGGCTTACCCGGAGATATTTTCACCCCTGTAAACAGGATATTGCCGTTTTTGCTTATGGCCCCGCGTATTAAATCGTAATCCCCCTGTGAAACACCCCCGCTGGACACAACAGCGTCAGCCTGTACCCCTTTCTGAATTCTGGAAATTATCGACTTCTCATTATCCCGGGCCGCACCCAGTATCTTTGGGATGCCCCCGTAATGAGAGACCAGCGCGGCTACCGCTGCGGTATTACTATCATAAGATTTTCCGGGAGTTAAGGGTTTATGCAAACTGATAAGCTCTTCTCCGGATGCCATGATTGCTATTACAGGGCGTTTTATTACCCGTACCCTGGCTTTCCCGATCGAAGTTAAAACCGCAATTTCCGCGGGGCCTATTCTTGTCCCCTTCGATAATATCAATGAACCCCTTGTAACGTTCTCTCCTCTCCTGCGGACGTTCCCCCCGGTAACTACCGGACTATAAACACGCACTTCCGAAAGTGAATCTTTTTTTTGAGTCATCAACGATTCTGATTCGTCGGTATCCTCGAACCTGATTACACAGTCAGCCCCTTCCGGCATCACAGCGCCAGTCATAATGCGAATCGCCGTGCCGGGCCCTACTTTCTTTTGGGGCAAGTAGCCCGCGATTACCGTTTCAATAATTCGTAGAGCAGCCGGACTCTCCCGGCTGCTTTTTATCACATCTGTTGAACGGACGGCATATCCGTCCAGAGCCGATATCTCGGTTAAAGGTACATCATAATCGCTAAATACGTCTTCAGCCAGTATCTGTCCATAGCTTTTCGATAATAACTTTTCTTCAGCCTGTAATATCTCTGTGTTCTCTAATATTTTTGCCACAGCTTCAGACCAATCTATCATGGTATCCTCCTGTTGGAAAAACAATCTATCAGCCTTTTGGTTACCGTTTATTATTTTCAAATACCCGTATCTTTCTCATTCTCAGTATGATATGCACTTCCTGGCCTACCTCCAGATTCATTTCCTCGAAAATATAGCCCGGAACTTCTGCTACCAGCTTAATGCTACCTGTTTTTAAATGGATTTTAATTATGTCATATTGACTTATGATATTGGTTATTTTAGCCAGAAAGCTGTTTACTCCAAACCCGCGGGGCTTGCTTTCGGAGACAAAGATGTGGCGGGGCAGAATTGCAATCTTATACACTGTGTCACCGTCATGGGGCACGTTAATTTTCAAATTTCCGCAGCCAACCTCTATAATCCCCTGTCCGGTACTCCGACAGTAATCGCAGTCCAGAATATTGGGCGCTCCGATGAAATCAGAGACTCTATCGTTACAGGGGAGAAACAAAAGATTCTCCGGTTCATCCACCTGCTGGATAGATCCATCCAGAATCACTGCCATTCTATCTGCCAGATTAACTGCTTCCATCAAATCATGGGTTACATAGATAGTAGTAATCCCCATCCGCCGCTGGATCTGTTTTAACTCATTTCTTAAATACTTGGCCGTCTGCGCATCCAGGCTGGACATGGGCTCATCTAAAAGCAAGACTCCGGGTGAAATCGCCAAAGCTCTGGCCAGAGCCGCCCGCTGTTTTTCCCCGCCGCTGAGATGACCTGGATACCGCGAAGCCAGATGACTGATATTCATCAGTTTGAGTAACTCATTCACCCTTTCCTCTATCTTTGGCTGCGGCCACTTTTTAACCTTCAGGCCATATGCAATGTTGGCAGAAACATCCAGGTGAGGAAACAAGACCAGATTTTGAAAGAGATAACCAATCCCTCTCCTGTTGGCCGGAATTTTGTCTACAGGAACTCCGTCGATTATCACAGTTCCCCGGTACCCCACCAGGCCGGCTATCACATTAAGCAGGGTACTTTTACCGGAACCGTTGGGCCCCAGAATAACCAGAAACTCCTTATCCCTGATCTCCAGGTCTACATTGCGGCAGGCATAGTTGCAAATATGCTTAACTATTATGGACGGCATATTGTCTCCATCTGACGGTCATTTTGGTTTCCAGGTATTCGAAAAATTTCTCAAAGAGCAGACACATCAGGGCCAGGACTATCAGACACACGATGATAATATCGATACGAATGAGGCTCTCCGCCCTCATTAATAAAGCTCCGATGCCGGATGGGATCGCCACCATCTCGGCGGCGATTATCACCCGCCAGGCCATACCGGCTTCCAATCTTAAACCCGTAAAGATGT
>CAZIQW010000060.1:0-9402 GCA_964541585.1 uncultured Dehalococcoidales bacterium
CACCCCCACCCTCTCCTACACTCTTTCCCTACACGACGCTCTTCCGATCTTAGAAATTTGATAATATAATATAGCTTTGAATAATATTTCCGGCAAACTGGGAAACAGCTCAAAAGTCGCCATCATTGGTGGCGGACCGGCGGGGGCTCTTTTTGCGCTTTATCTCTTACATTTTGCCAGAAAAGAAAATATCAGCCCGGATATTACTATCTTCGAGCAGCGTAATTTCAACGAACCGGGCGAAAAAGGCTGTAAGGGATGTGCCGGAATCCTTTCAATGTCCTTTTACCAGAATCTTAGTGAACTCGGTTTAGCCCTTCCCGAGTCGATTATCCAGAGTAAAATAGACACTTATGCAGTTCACAGTCCCTATACCTCAATCAGTATCAGTATTCCGGAAAAGGGAATGCAAACCGTCAGCGTCTACCGGGGAGGAGGACCGAGGTTATCCAATTTCGAGGAGCGTGTCAGTTTCAATGATTGGTTATTGAGAGAAGCCCGGAGCCAGGGTGCAAGATTAGAAGAGAAAACCGTATCCGGTATTCACCTCGAACCTGAAGCTACGATAGACGTTGCCTCCCAACAATTAAAATATGACCTCATTGTTTTGGCCTCAGGTGTAAATAGCAAACCCCTTCCCATATCAGGGCTAAGATACATTCCCCCCAGGTTGGAGACAATGTCTCAAGCAGAACTGTATGCCGGTCGCAAACAGGTGGAATCATGCCTGGGCAATATGGCACACGTTTTTCTGTTTCCAAATTCCGATATTATTTTCGGCAGCCTGGTACCTAAAGGCACATTCATTAACGTTTCACTTCTAAGCCACGGGGAAAAACCCCTCTCGGTGAAAAAATTCCTGGATTATGACCTTGTACGCAGCATATTACCGGAACACTACGAGTATTCCTGCAATTGCAACCCCAAAGCAGCCGTCAGCATGGCCGATAATTTTTACGCGGACCGCTTTATCTCTATCGGTGATGCGGCTATTTCCAGGTTATATAAAGACGGCATCGGTTCTTCATTACTCACCGCTCGCGAGGCTGCCAGAACGGCAGTATACAGGGGAATATCCCGGCAGGATTTTAAAAGGCACTATTACCCTCTCTGTTATAGTCTGAACCAGGGCAACTCATGGGGAAGACTCCTGTTTTCACTGAATGAGCGGATTAAAAATTCTTATACCGTTTTAATAACCTTGAACCGTCTATTGGGTAACGAGCAAAGCAATATCAAAGGTCCGCGTCCCTTTACTAAAGCAGCCTGGGGAATGTTCAGTGGAAGCTACAGCTATAAAAGCATCGCCTGGATGACACTTAATCCGGCTTCATTAGCCAGGTTTTTGATGTTTTTTACTCTCGAAAGAATGGGAACCCTTTTTCACGGTGAGACAAAGCGTCCGAGAAAATTGCATGTTGGCACCAGGAAAATCCTCATACTGGGAAGCGGATTCGGCGGCACCTACGTTTTCCGACATCTTCTCCCATCACTGAACCGTAATGAGAACATCGAAACAACTATGGTCAGCGAAGAGAACTTTTTCCTGTTTGCCCCCCTGCTTCACGAAGTAGCTATGGGGAAAATTGAGACCAGACACATTGCGTTCCCAATTCGAAGACTGAACTGGAAAGACAGGTTCAATTTTATGCAGGATAAGGTGCAGAAAATAGACCTTGACGCGCGCAGGGTATTTACCACCTCGGGGATATTTGAATATGATTACCTCGTCCTGGCATTAGGGAGTATCACCGATATCTCCCAACTGAAGCACCGGACTGATAATACCTTTACTTTGAAGACACTGCATGATTCCATATTAATTAGAAACCATCTCGTCGGAATTTTTGAGCAGGCAATAGCCGAAACAGACCTGGAAAGACGGAAGCATTTGCTGACTTTTGTGGTTTGCGGAGCCGGATACACCGGAGTACAGGTAGTCACAGAATTAAGGGATTTTATTTTCGGGCATTTAATCAAGACCTACCGCTCGATAGACCCCGGAAACATTCGAATTATTCTCATCGAGGCGGAATCCGGGCTTCTGGCCGGAATGCCGGAAAAGCTGGGGGATTATGCCCTCAAACAACTTCAGAAGATGAATATCGAAATAAGATTAAACTCTCGGGTTACGGATGTCCAGGACTTTTCAATCCAGGTAAACAATACGGAACACATCGCTAATCATACTCTTATCTGGGTGGCGGGAATAGTTGCCAATCCCCGGATTGCCGAACTCGATGTCGAGAAAGACAGTCTCGGACGCATCTCTGTCAACCAATTTTTGGAAGTCTCTGAGAGGCCGGGAGTTTATGCCCTGGGTGATTGCGCCCATTTTACCAATCCTGCATCCGGGCATCCCATTCCACCCCGGGCGCACACCACAGTGCGCCAGGCAAGAGTTGCAGCCCATAACATACTGGCTGAAATACGCGGGTGGGATAAAAGACAATATCATTATTCCAATGATGCTGAAATGGCCTCATTAGGGGCTTCAAAAGCGGTAATGCGCTTCCATGGGATACTGATATGCGGTTTCCTGGCCCGCCTGATATGGATAGCAGGGTATACCTTTCTGGTCACCGGAAATTATAACCGGATTAGAATCCTCACAGATTGGGCTCTATCCCGGCTATTCGGCCGGGATACCACGTATCTTAAACTATTTAAATAGCTCCAATTCCAGCGTTTTCCGGGAAATATCATTTACATTTCAACAGGGTGATTTTTATTCCCAAGGTAATTTCTGGTATTATGGTTATCAGACAATAACCCGGAAACGGTAAATATTATTTCTCAGAAATAAAAAACTAAGAGAGGACGAACCAGGATAATATGCCAAAAGTTGAAATAACCAGAATTGACAATTTCGTATGTCCGGCTTGCGGAGAAATTATCAGACAAGTGGCTGCCAGAGATGGAGTTGTAAAAGGATGGTGCCCGCATGCCAAACAAGAGATAAATGTTGTCGTAACTCCGCCGACTCAGGAAGAGCTTCCGGCTCCAACGGTAAAAAAACCTCTTGACTACCTGGACAGATTAAGAGAACAAAGAGAAAATGTATTAAGAGACGTGGTCTCCGCCAGAGAGGACGGCGACCTGAAAGAAAACTCCGCATATCATGCCGCCAGGGACCAGCTAAGCATTATTGATGCCAAAATTCTCAAGGAAGAAGAAAGACTGAAGCAGCTAAACAACAATAACTAAGCTGATTGAGGGAATAGCCCCCACAAACCGGGGGGCTATTCCCTCAAATGTTATTGGTTTCGCAGCCTGAAGCCTGTCTGCAGGATGCCGGAGGAATACAATACTCAGGGAGTAAAGGCCGCTTCAGACTAATTCTCGCTACCCGGCTGTTTGTTACTTACGCACTGCTTGATTTCTGAAGCTTTCTCTTTCGCTTTCTCAACCAGATCGGATGCCTTTTCTTTTATCTGCGTTCGCGTTTCCTTCCCGGAGCCAGGGGCGAGAAGAATGCCAAGAGCAGCCCCGATTGCAGCCCCAACGAGCAACCCCATACCAAAGCCTCCCATTTTTTCCTTATCCATCTCTTTTCTCCTCCTTTTTTTGAAACAGGTTAGTTATTGAACTAAGCCCTTCTCTTATTCCCAGAACCACCATACTGACAGTTTGAAGCGCAGGAAGCAAAACTCCATTTGCCGCATTGAGAATATCCAGTGTTTTTTGGAGCGAATCCTGCACACGTCTTATGCGGCGATAAGATAAAATAACCATCACCATCAAAGAAATAAGGACTATCAGTCCGACCAGACACACAATAATGATTACGAGGTCACGGAGCCATTCAATATCCATTATCCAAATCTCCCTTTCAGCGTTGTGTTATTTCAGTAGTCCTGCTTCAGTAAGCCTCGTATAAAGATTTCCCCCTTTACCTGCCCCGGCAACCTTTCTCACTATACTTAGCTTCATTTTAATTTTTTTCTGACTGAACATATATCCGTATATCTACGCAATTAATAGATAGACAGCACCCATTTTCCCGCAGACCCGGTAATAATCCATGATAACAAAATCAATGATGCATTACCATACCCCCTGTACTTGATAAGTTCTAAACAATCTGGCAGCTTTACAGTTCTTATTATGTTTGATTTCTCCCACCGGCTTGATTTGGTCCGGACTGATAGACATTTTCCAACATTCCAAAAGCCTCCGCAGGTGCTGACATATAATGAAATATAATAATAAGTATTGGGGGATAAGGTTAAGAAATCCGGTACCAGCCGGTTTATGAAGCCGGGAATAATGGGTTTCAGACAATGATATTTTATCTTCCAGCAGGGGGACGACGCATATGTTGAAGGGAGATATCAAATACAATTTCAAACTCTTTAGACTGAAGGAACTGGTGCACCATTTTCGGCAGTTCTTCTACAATTCACCACGCTGCATCATCACCTATTTTATTAACGGCCTTATAATAATCATCCCCCTGGCAGTCACTCTCTGGCTTCTGGTGTGGGTCTTTAACCTGGTCGATGGAATGCTCGCACCTGTCCTGAACTGGGCTTTTGGCCGTCCGATAATCGGATTGGGTTTTGTTACGGTTATTTTTCTGGTTCTCCTGATAGGCTACCTGGGGATAAAACTGGGGCGTCGAAAGGTCTTTGACCTTTTTGAATTACAGGTCACCAGAATACCGGTTATCGGAACCATCTACGGAAGCACCAGACAGGTGCTGGAGAACTTCACCACCGTGTCAAATAATAAATTCCTGGAAGTGATATTTATGGAATTCCCCCGAAAGGGCATCTATACGGTGGGGCTCGTCACCAGTGAGCTTGAGGATAAAAATGGGAAAAAGTTGCTCACCGTATTCATTCCAACCGCACCGAACCCCACCAGCGGATTCCTGCAAATAGTCCCCGAATCGGAGATAGTCAGAACGTCAATGTCTACAAATGACGCCATGAAACTGATAATAACTGCCGGAAAGATATCGAACAAGGAAATTGCTGATATTATGCTGCAGGTACCTGAATCAGAAAACCGGGAGAAACTCCTGGTAAACTGATTGCCTTATGTTTCTCAACAGGAAAGAGTATCTCCCGCACGGGAGATACTCTTTCCATTTAAAGCATTATTGTATGATTGAGAACAGCGTTTTACTCTATCACGCTGTAGTTAACTGTAATACTGACACTGTTTTCCTGCTCGTCCAGGGTGGCAACTGCTTCGATAAGGTTCTCTCCCTCAACCAGCTCAATCTCGACCGAGAAGCTTCCATTTTCATCCACCTCAACCTCATCACCATTAACAGTTACAATAGCCCCGACATCAGAGACAGTACCGGTTACCGTAACCAGATTTTCGGCAACTTCAGCACCGTCTTCAGGTGAAATTATCTCTACCGATAAGGCTGGTAAAGGCAAGGTACAGTTAACCGTAATGCTATCTTCTGCCGTTAATTCATCTAATGCAGCTACGGCAGTGATCACATTCTCGCCTTCAACAAGTTCAATTTCAGCAGAGAAAGTGCCGTCCCCGGCTACTTCCGCCGTTTGTTCGTTGACGGTTACCGCAGCCTCAGCATCGGATACCACACCGCTTACAGTAACCAGGCTTTCAGCCAGTTCAGCCCCGTCCTCGGGAGAGGTTATCTCTATTGAAAGGGCGGGAATAACCGGGACATAAGTTACCACTACACTGTCATTGGCTTCCAGTTCATCCAGCATAGCTATTGCTTCAATGGTGTTCTCCCCTTCAGTCAATTCAACTTCAACAGAGAAAGTTCCATCTTCAGCTACCTCTGCCTCATAACCATTGACAGTTACAACAGCTCCGGTATCGGAGACCGTGCCGGTCACCACTACCGGGCTTTCCGACAGCTCGATTCCGTTCTCAGGGGAGGTTATTTCCACCGAAAGAACCGGAGCAGGCATGGTGTAGACGACCACGATGCTATCTTCGACCTCCAGCTCACCCAGTACAGCTAAAGCTGTGAAGGTATTCTCACCTTCATCAAGTTCCATGTCAATAGAGAAGTCTCCGTTTTCATCCACCTCAACTTCCTGACCATTGACAGTAACATCAGCCCCGACGTCAGAAACCGTACCGCTCACAGTAACCAGATTTTCCGTTAATACAATTCCATCTTCGGGTGAGGTTATCTGTATCTCCAGTTCGCCTGGCACTTGAGGCCCGGTGTAAATTTTGGCTACCGGCTTGACGGTTACTTGAAGGCTAACTGTTTTCGCGACATCGAAGTCCAATGTTAACAGGCTGGTCTCACCTTCCACTATTTCAAAGGGTTGCACGAATTTTAACTCGTTGCTGGGAACTTCTGCTATTGGCAGAATATTTTCGCCAATGCTTACCTCCAACTGCTCAACGGTTACTCGAACTTGAGTGTACTTGCCGGGCTCAATGTCTCCGGAAGCAAGGATTTCTTCGAGTCCGCCATCCCGGAGTTCAACCAGATCGAAAGCAGGTGAATCTATGTCCAGAGTAATCCATTCACCATTCTGTCCATTATCGCCCGCCCGGTGCACTTCAACTTTGGAAGCGGTTACTTTTACACCGGTAACGACAGTCTCGGCTCCACTGCCGGTAACCCTTAATTCAACCGTACCGGTAGCCGGCAAGGGACTAAAAGTAGCTGTGATGCTGGCACTGGCTCCCTGTTCACCCAGGGACGCTGCTGCTTCAATGATATTCTCGCCTTCAACCAGCTCGACCTCGACAGAGAAACTTCCATCTTCAGCTATCTCTGCCTCATAACCATTGACAGTTACAACAGCTTCGGTATCGGAGACCGTGCCGGTCACCATTACCGGGCTTTCTGTCAGTTCAATACCATCCTCTGGCGAGGTTATTTCTACCGAAAGAACCGGCGCAGGGACTGTGCAGACGACCACGATGCTATCTTCGACCTCCAGCTCACCCAGTACAGCCAGGGCAACGAGAACATTCTCGCCTTCGGTTAACTCAATTTCAACCGAGAAGATACCATTTTCATCCACCTCAGCCTCCAGGCCATTAACCGTTACATCAGCCTCGATGTCGGAAACCGTACCGTTTACAGTCACCATGTTTTCATCGATTTCAGCTCCATCAACAGGTGAAGTTATTTCCACCGACAGCTCCGGTTCCGCATTGCAGGTAACCACAATACTGTCACTGGCTACCACATTATTGAATAGAGCTATGGCTTCGATAGTGTTTTCACCGTTATTAAGCTCAATTTCAGCCAAAAATCCTCCGTCCTCATCCACCGTTGCTCTGACTCCATTGACGGTAACCTCGGGGATAACCCTTACTGTCTGGCCCTCGGTAACCGCCTCTCCTCTAGGATAGCCCGAAACCGTGCCGGTAACGGTAACCAGGCTCTCATTAACAGTAGCGCCGTCTTGCGGCGAAGCTATTTCGATGTTGAGAGCCGTAGGAGATACGCAGCCTGCAAATGCCAGACATAAGAGGGAGATGAGTCCAATTAGTGTGACAAGCAGTTTTGATTTTCCTTTTCTCATTATTTTCCTCCAACTTAAATTTACCTAATGAACTTTGATTCCCGGATTTAGAAACGAACCATTCTCTTCATCAAGTTTCACACGTTAGCACCTCCTTAATCCAAGCAATGTTTTGAATTCAGTGACGTTAGTCAAAGACAGGTCTGAAAATGATGAACACCATGATGCACCTTTCGCACTGGCTGACGGATACCTGATTCCGATATCTCCCGGTAATATTTCCGGGCTTTCCTTCCCGGGACGATACGTTTGAATCAGACCTGTATAACCATACTAATGCCTTTTTGAAGCCGGGAGAATATGCATGAGGGCAGGTTTGTCACTACAAAAAAGGGTGGTCTTGAAGACCACCCTTTTGGTTTTTGTGCCGAGTTGAGTTCAGCTAGCTGTTTTCGCCAGTTTCGCCCGAGACCATCCCTCTTCTTGTAGCATATACAGCTAACTGGGCGCGATTCCTGACATGAAGCTTTTCCATGATGTTGCGCAGGTGAAATTTAACCGTATTATCCGAAATATTCAAAGTTGAAGAAATTATCTTGTTTGTGGCTCCGGTAGCTACCAGGCCAAGGACTTCAATTTCTTTCCTGGTGAGGTCGTCGCTATTCTGAGATGATTCAAGCCTCCCGGGTTGACGGAATAATTCTTTGACTATTTTATCGGCAGCCCAGGGTGATACCGCCACATCACCCTCCATGACACTCATGAGAAGTCTGATGAACTCTTCGGCTTTTATGTTCTTAAGGATATAGCCCGACGCCCCGCTCCTCATTGCTTCAAACAGGTCTTCATCCTGGTCAAAAGCCGTAACCATGATAATTTTTGCCTGGGGCATTTCGGCCTTAATAAGTCGTGTGGCCTGAATACCGTTAAGGTCAGCCATCTTAATATCCATCAGGACAATGTCCGGTCTGAGCTGGCGGGTTTTTTCCACGGCTTCCAGACCGTTGCTGGCCTCTCCAACGACCTCAATATCATTTGCTGTCAGAAGGCTGGACAGTCCGCTTCTGAACAAAGCATGGTCATCAACTATCAGTATTCTCAATTTCTTCTCCCCTTTCCGCTGAGGATTGGGGGAAATTCAGGGGTATGCTCAGCGTGACTTTCGTTCCGTGTTCGGGGATGGATTCTATATCCAGTCTACTGTGGATACTCTCAGCTCTTTCCCGGCTGGTTCTAATTCCGAATTTCGAAAAATCGTTCTGCCCGAGAGTTCTGGTATCAAAACCCTTTCCATCGTCTTCAATGATAAGGGTGACCTCGTTCAAATTCGCGGTCACCCTGACCAGTGCATGAGTAGCTTCAGCATGTTTTCTAATGTTGGACAATGCCTCCTGCATGATGCGGATAGCCTGCAGTTCAACTTGAGGTGACAGAGAAGGAACAATCTGGTCTCCCACCTCAAGTGTGGCCTTAATTCCATACATCTGGCTGTAGCGCTTCAGGTACCCCCGAAGCGAGGATATCATGTCCCGGTCACCCGAAATGGCAGTCCTCAGGCCCAGAATATCCTCTCTGGTGTCAGTGTATACCTCCTGAGCCACATTCTCCAGTTCAACCAGGTAGTCATTCGCTACAGCCATTTTACGCAGAATCTGTCTGGTCGCCTGGCTCTTGGTTATTACAAAACCCAGCACCTGCGCCAGACCATCATGAAGCTCCTTTGAAATTCGGTCCCTTTCTTCCGCAACGGCCATTGCCTGTACTTTTTCATAGCGACGAGCATTCTCTACGGCAACCGCTATTAGATTGCTGATGCTGTTGAAAAGGCGAGCTTCGTTCAATTTGAAATGTTCAGGCTTGAGACTGAGAAGTCCCAAAACACCCATGTTTCCATTTTTCGACTTTATGGGTACTAAAGCCAGAGAGCGAAATCCGGCAGCTACCAGCGGAGCGGTAAACACGTTCTCAG
>CAZIQW010000061.1:0-9399 GCA_964541585.1 uncultured Dehalococcoidales bacterium
CCAATATCGGTTCATCATGGGGAACAATGAAATCCACCTTACTGATATGAATAAACCCGTCTCCATGGGTGCGAGGCATATGTGAGTTCACCTGAGCGATAACCAGAACAGCCTGTTCTATCGCCGCTTTTACGATATCGACACTGACACCCAGGCTCAAATAACCGTGTTCGTCAGGCAGCGATGTCTGGATCAGGGCTACATCTACAGGGATTAATTTCCGGTTGAATAAACCGGGGACCTCGGAGAGAAAGACGGGAGTATAATCGGCCATTCCGTTATTAACTGCTTCCCGGGTGCTGTTTGCGATAAAGAAGGAGTTGTGGCGGAAGTTGTGTTTGAACCTTTCTTCCGTATAGGGGGCAAGCCCCAAAGTCCAGATATGGATTACTTCGGCGTCAAAAAAGGCTTTAGGATATGATTCCGTATATTTAATCAAAGCCTGAACCAGGTATTGAGGTTCTCCGCAAGCTGAGGATATAAATATCCTGTCCCCCCGATGGATGTGGTTGAAGATGTGGTCCTCGGGGACGAACTTCTCCGGATATTCTTTCCGGATATTATTAAGCGGATTTACATTTACCGCCACTTTTCGCTACCACCTTTTCCTATCTCAGCAACTATTGTACATCAACCCACGATAAATGTTAAAAATTCGACGCATGGGACGAGTCTAATTGACCGATTTATAAACAGAACGCACGGTAAATATGTGATACTGCTCACAGATTCATTATATAAGATGGTGGTTATTTTCAAGGGAAAGATAATTCGCGGGAAATATCGGGAGTTAAAACTTAAAGCTTAAGGTTCAAAGCATAAAGTAAATATATTCTGATCTGAAATTTAAGCTTTTAGCCTTAAGTCTCTAGAATTCCTGCCTGCCTTCCAGTGCGCGGCTGAGAGTGACATCATCGGCATATTCCAGCTCCGTTCCGAAGGGTAATCCCCGGGCAAGACGGGTGACTCGAATACCAAGAGGCGCAATAAGCCGTTGAAGGTACATGGCTGTCTGTTCCCCTTCAAGGTTGGTATTGGTTGCCAGGATGAGCTCGGTTACCGTACCCTGGCGCAAGCGGTCTAAAAGCTCTTGTATTCTTAAGTCATCCGGCCCAATCCCCTCGCCGGGACTGAGGGCGCCGTGAAGTACATGATACAAACCGTTGTATTTGCGGGTATGCTCCAGAGCAAGAATATCCTGGGGCTGTTCTACAACACAAATCTTGGTACGGTCACGAGGTTCATCGCTGCAGATATGGCAGATATCTGTTTCCGATACATTGAGACAAACGGAACATAATTTAGTCCTTTGCTTTACCTGAAGTATGGCTTCGGCCAGTGACTGGTTCTCCATTTCACCGGTGCGTAAAACATGGTAGGCTATCCGCTGTGCGCTCTTAGGGCCAATGCCCGGTAGTTTATTCAACTCCTGAATCAATCTGGATACGGCTTCAGTAGTAGGTGCAGGTTCCCGACTCAAGTTAAGCTCCTTATTGTTTACATCAACCCCGGTATTTTGAATCCTCCGGTCAATCCGCCAAGCTGATTGGATGCAGCTTCCTGGGACTTGGTAATAGCTTCGGTAACCGCACTCAATACCAGGTCTTCCAGCATCTCGACATCCTCGGCATTCACCACTTCTTTATCTATTTTGATGGATTTGACCTTTTGTTGCCCGTCGATGACAACTTTGACTGCGCCGCCTCCGGAACTGACCTCAATCTCCATATTGGCCAGTTCTTCCTGTGCTTTAGCCAGTCTTGCCTGGAGCTGCTGGATCATGTTCTTATTCATTTTTCCTCCACATTTATTACCTGGGCTCCCAGCTTTATCGCTGTTTTCACCAGGTGGTTATTTTCTGATTCACAGATACAGCGTACTTTGCAGGGGCGTCCCAGAAAATCACTGATAATCTTTTCCGCAACACGCTGGTTTTCCGGTTTCTCTATATTTTCTTTAAATATATTATACTCGAATGACAGAACAACTATATTTCCCTCAACGGATACCGGCTTGCTGCCGCTTTTCAACCAGGCCAGAGCTTTAGACTTTCTGATAGCCGGATCAGAAGGCTCAACAATCTTTTTCCAGTTAAATCTAAGCCGTTCTATTTCACTGCTCAGGGATGGTGTTTCCGAAGATATTTCTTTAACTGAAGAAATGTCAGCTGTTGGTAACGGACTTTCACCGGTGCCGGGAACAGCGGCGGCTACCGAACGAGAAGATGCCTCCGCTTGAACAGTCGGGGATGGTTCAGTTTTTACCGCAGGCCGGTTCTGCTGCGGAGGAGATTTGGACGCTGCAGTTCTAACCGGAGATACAGAAGCACTCTCGGGCTTCACCTGCGGTACTGCTTTTTCCTCTTCTGCCAGATAACATTCCACCAGAGCCAGTTCCATAGGCAAAGTAGAGCAATCACTGTTACCCAACTCAATTTGTCCGAAAAGCTTGACAGCATTCAATATCTGATTCAGAGAAGACTTATCAGCCAACTCTTTTAATTCAGCAATATCCTCTGGAGTCAAATCGACAGCTTCTGCGGCGCCGGTCTTAACTAATAGCAAGCCACGGAGGTGCTCTACCAGTTCACGGTTAAACTGTCGCAGGTCCAATCCATCGTTATTGACGCTATTCAGTGTAGACATCCCCCCGGATATATCTTTATTAATAATGTGTCTTACGATTTCCTTGGCCCGCCAATCTCCGGTAATACCCAGCATGGACTGTACCTGCTGGAATTTAATGATATTCCCGTGATAAGTGGTAAGCTGCTCCAGTAAATTTTCCGCATCGCGCAGACTGCCGGTGGTGCTCCGGGCTATTAGCTGCAAGGACTGCATCTCTATATCAATATTTTCCGCAGTGCTGATTTTGCTTAACTGGGCTACTACATCTGTCCGGGAAAGCCGGTGAAAATCAAAATGCTGACACCGGGAGAGAATGGTAGGCAAAACCTTATGTGCTTCAGTAGTAGCCAATACAAAGACAACATGAGGAGGCGGTTCTTCCAGCGTTTTGAGAAGAGCATTGGAAGCCTCCCGGCTCAACATGTGAAACTCATCGATGATATAGACCTTGCGACGGGCCTGCGTGGGAGCATAATTGATTTTTTCCCGCAGGTCCCGGATATCGTCTATCCCTCGGTTGCTGGCGGCATCAATTTCGATGACGTCCATAGACCTGTCTTCGGTAATAGCACGGCACATTTCACAGTTATTACAGGGCTCTCCACGGCCGCTATTAAGGCAATTGACGGCTTTGGCCAGAATACGTCCGGTACTGGTCTTCCCCGTACCGCGCGGACCGCAAAAGAGATAAGCATGGGAAATATTGCCGTTTTTAAGCGCATTAAGCAGCGTCGGAGTCACATGGGGCTGTCCAACTAACTCAGCTAGAGCCTGGGGACGCCATTTGCGGTAAAAAACTTGAGATGCCATAAATTATCTCTATTATACTATATACCGGTAGCCTGTTTCCAAAGTATATCTCAGCAAAGCTTATCACGTATACAAGTCATAGCAATATAGAATATCGCGTAATACTGTCAATTCGGCAATAATTGAAGAATATTACGGCTGGTAATCGCTTGCAAGTGCCGCAGGCTAACCGGCAGCACAAGAAAGCTAACGGCATATTACTCCATTAAATTTCCGCTTTATCCAGATTTTGACCGGTCACCCGGAACACCTTAAATGCTTATTCAATCCCATAAATTCAACATCCGAAAGGTATCAAAATCGAATTGTCAAGGCTGTCTGATGGTTTTGTCGGGATATCTTGAAGCCATATCCCGAACTGCTTGCGTTAGCTTGACAATATTATTTTCCTGAGTTATATTTATACGGTAAGCGGTTGCCGTATGTCGGTATCTAACTGAAACTTAATTGAATTTCAGGATTCAGCTGATACCGGCAAAATATGACTCTGCCAGCTGAAATTTCGAAGGAAAATTTAAAACAAGAATCAGGAGTAAAAGATGAATTTGCAACGCCCCAATTCAAATGAAGCCACCAGAACAGCCAACCGTTCCAGAAGCGTGGTGCCCGGGAGCGGACTCTGCACCCGCTGCGTTGACGGCTGCACCGGAAATTGCGAAGTTTTTAAGGCGACTTTTCGCGGTCGCGAACTAATCTATCCCGGACCTTTCGGGGAAATCACTGCCGGGGGTGATAAAGACTATCCCGTTGATTATTCGCATCTAAATATACAAGGCTATGCCATGGGCGCCAGAGGGCTTCCCAGGGGCATCAAAGGCAATCCGGATACAGCCGTTTTCCCTGCGGTAAATACAGAAACCAGCTATGGATGGGATAAAAAAGTCAAGATGAAAGTCCCCATCTTTACCGGCGCTCTGGGCTCCACCGAGGTAGCCCGTAAGAACTGGGAACATTTCGCCGTGGGAGCTGCACTGGCGGGAGTCACGCTAGTCTGCGGTGAGAATGTCTGCGGTATTGATCCCAAATTGGAAAGAGACTCTAAAGGCAAGGTCACTTTAGCCCCGGATATGGACCGCCGTATTGAGATATACAAACGTTATCATCAGGGTTACGGGGAAATCCTGGTCCAGATGAATGTTGAGGATACCCGACTGGGCGTTGCCGAGTATGTCAGCGAGAAACACGGACTGGATACCATCGAACTGAAATGGGGACAGGGCGCCAAATGTATCGGCGGAGAAATCAAAGTTAACAGCCTCGAAAGAGCTCTGGAGCTTCAGAAGCGCGGTTATATTGTCACTCCGGACCCGTCCGACCCGGTTAACCAGGCTGCATACAAAGAAGGTTCCATCAGAGAATTCGAAAGACACAGCCGTCTCGGTTTTATTGATGAAGAGGGTTTTTATAAAGAGGTAGCAAGACTGAGAAAACTGGGATTCAAACGGATTACTCTCAAGACCGGAGCATACAGCTTGAGAGAGCTCGCTATGGCACTCAAATGGGGTTCCCGAGCCAAAATTGATTTGTTGACGATAGACGGTTCTTCCGGCGGTACGGGGATGAGTCCCTGGCGCATGATGGAAGAGTGGGGCATGCCGAGTCTATATCTCCATTCAGCGGCTTACGATTTTGCAAATAAACTGGCGAATAAGGGTGAAAAGGTACCTGACCTGGCTTTTGCCGGGGGCTTCAGCAGTGAAGATGGTATTTTCAAAGCAATTGCCCTGGGCGCCCCCTTTACAAAGGCTATTTGTATGGGCCGGGCATTGATGATTCCCGGCATGGTCGGTAAGAATATTAAGAACTGGATGACTGACGGCAAGCTGCCACAGACTGTCAGCCAGTTCGGTTCCACCCCGGAAGAAATTTTTGTCAACTGGGAAGATGTTAGAAATATCGTTGGCAGTGATGAGATGAAAAATATCCCGTGGGGTGCAATAGGCATCTACAGCTATTCCGAAAAGTTGAAGGTCGGATTGCAGCAGATTATGGCCGGTACCCGGAACTTCAATATAGCGGCAATCAGCAGGCGGGACATCATGTCTCTTACCGAAGAATGCGCCAGAATCACCGGAATTCCTTACATAATGGACGCTTATCGCGAAGAAGCCATTGCCATATTGAACAGCTAAATCTTAATCAATTACTGTAGCGAATGAGAAGGAGACCGATACGAACACTATCAGTCTCCTTCCGGCTTTTAACAGAATACCTGTAACCGCTGAGACCGGCATTTTCCCTTAGCAAGCTATTCCCAGCGGAAGAAACGGACGGCGATGACCAGGCTGGCTACTATCCAGGCTCCTAATACAAGCAGGTTATTCCAGACAACAGCGATACCTTCTGCATGAATGATAATTGCCCGCATGGCATCGTTGAGATGAGTTGAAGGGAGTCCGCTCGAAATGGCAGCTACGAAATCCGGGGCTATTTCCATCGGAAAGAATATACCGCCCAGAAACATAAAAAAGAAAAAGACTATCAGTGTGATAGCTGAAGCCGCCTTGGCGCTACGGATAAGAGCGGCCAGGGCAAACCCAATGCTCAGAAAACATATTGCGCCAATAGTCAGTACCAGCCAGAAAAGGAAAAGGTTGCCGATAATCTGTACATTAAAAGCCAGCATGCCTACAACCAGCAGAATAAGTGTTTGAGCCAGAATAAGCAGGTAACGCTGTATTATTTGAGCACCCATTATGGTATGCCGCTTCAATGGAGTAACGGCCAGCCGCCGGTAAACACCCTTTTCTCGTTCCTCGACAAATCCCTGAGCTGTATACATAATACCGCTGGTCATGATAGCCATTACGATTATTCCCGGTAAAATGTAATCGATAGCGCGAATACCCATATTTTCCCAGGCCACATCACCATAAATAAGACCAAACAGTACGATAAAAAAAGCCGGAAAGGCCATTGTCCAGAAAAGACCTTCTTTCTCCCTGAAAAACAATTTGATTTCCAATCTGATTTGTTTAGCCAGCATCTGCATATATCATTACTCCCGCAGTTGCCTTCCGGTTAGCGTAAGAAACACGTCTTCCAGAGTAGCTTTTTTAACAGAAATACTTCCCAGATCAATATCATGCTCAGCGGCAATACGGCTAACTTCCTTAAGCACCTGAGATGCCTTGCGGGTATGCAAAAGCAGTTTATTCCCGTCTTCGGAAATTTTTGCCGGCAAATCGGTCTCCCTCAACACGGAACGCAGCGATTGCGGAGCTCCGATTATCTCAACTCTCGATTCCAGTCCGGTACCGACAATCAAATTGTCAGGAGTATCCAGAGCAATAATTTTGCCATGGTCCATGATGGCTACTCTGTGACAAAGCTCCTCGGCCTCTTCCATATAATGGGTAGTGAGGATAACGGTCTTACCCTTTTTTCTAAGATCTGTAATCATTGTCCAGACATTATGCCTGGCCTGAGGGTCCAGGCCGGTAGTCGGCTCATCCAGAAAGAGTACTCCCGGATCGTTCACCAGGGCCAGGGCTAAAGCCAGCCGCTGTTTTTGTCCTCCGGAAAGCTGCTTTACCCGGCTGTCCTTCTTATCCGTTAGAGAGACTTCCTCTATCAGTCGGGCACAGGGAATCGACCTGGGGTAATAACTCCCGAAAAGTTCGATGGCTTCTCCTACCTTGATATTTTCGTAAAGAGTAGTGGTCTGAAGCTGAACACCTATTAACTCCTTGATACGGCCGGGCTCTTTAAGGGCATCAATACCCAGTACCCGGATAAAACCGCTGTCCGGTTTGCGTAAGCCTTCTATCATCTCTACCATGGTGGTCTTACCGGCCCCGTTAGGACCCAGTACACCAAATATCTCTCCCGGCTCGACACTGAAGCTGACATCATCTACAGCTACCAGAGGCCCGTAACTCTTTACCAGATTGACAACTTCAACAACTGCATCCATTTACCGTACCACCTGCTTAAAGCCGTGAAAAATACTAATATTCATTATATCTTATATATTTTTTCTCACCGTATGGTAATAATATTACATTTACCGCAATATTTTACTATCCTGTCCCGGGTTTCTCAACATTGCCCAGCTGGTAAGAGGAGTTCCGGGGACTGGGGACCTGTCAATTACCTGAAAACCGAAGTGCTTATACAACGCCACATTTTTTTCTTCGCCTGTCTCCAAAAAGCACGGCAATCCCTCTTCATCAATCCTTTTAAGCATGGGTCGAATTAATTTACTGGCGTAACCATTCCCTTTAAATTGAGGGTCGACACCGATGGTCCCCAAATACCAGTGCGGAAAAGGAACCAGACGGTGATGTATTCCAGCGATATAGCTGCCGAAGTGTCTCAATCTTTGGCCGCCGTTTTTTGCGATACCGATAATATTCGATAGAGGAACAGAACGAAGAAGCATCCAGAATGACAACGGGTAACGTTTGGGAGGCAACCAGACCGCAACCCCCTCTTTGCCTGGAGTAGAATATGCTTCTCCATATCGAATTCCGCCATATACCGAAACGGCTAAAAGGTGGTACGCTAATTTTCTCCTGGCTGATTCATCCGGAAAGTAGTATTTCATATCTACATAGTTAAGAAATGCCCGGGTCAGCATTTCTATTGCAGCCGGAGCGCCGGATTTGTCCAGCAATACCAGCTCATCCAATATCCCAGCCATGTGACGTACAGAACTCCAATTTCATAATAATGTTAACATTATATATAGAGCAACCCGCCAATAGCAATCAACCGTCTTAAATAATTCTCAAAATTCTTTAGTCAACCCGACTAACTTCTTTTAACATTTAACGTTATTATTATCAGGAAATAATAACAGGAGAGAAAGATAATGAAAAGACCAATCATATCTATCTTAATAATACTGGCTATATTAAGCGCGTTGCTGTCCGGGTGCAGCTCATCGGTAAAAGCCAATACAGATCCCGGGAAGGTTATTAATACCGGAGTGGACAAGGAGTTTACTATCGCCCTCGGTTCGAATATAACCACCGGCTACAGCTGGCTGCCTGAATTTGATGCCAGTATCCTGTCTTTGTCAGAAACAGAGTACAGGGCTAAAGATACCACGGGCAAACAGATAGTCGGCGCCGGCGGAACCCAGTATTTCCATTTTAAAGCCTTAAAGAGCGGGGATACACAGGTTAAATTCACCTATTACCGCCCCTGGGAGACCCCCACGGCACAAGATGAGACTGAAACATTCAAAATCAACGTGAGATAAGGAGAAGCGGTGAAAGATAATCTATTGTAACCCTTATTGGCACTCTTTATTCTTGAGGTAACCACAATTAAGCCGGCCGCTCTTTCGAGATTTGAAGAAGCGGCCGGCATTTACGACTTTCTTTATTCGATGGTTAATCATCTACTCCATCCAATTAATTTAAGGTTAGGAACTTACAGGTGTTTGTGGAGATGCTACATGTCTCACTTCTTCTCGTCTTTCTTGCATCCTTTGCAATTCTTCCTGACGTTCCTCTTCTCTTCTCTTCTCCCATTCCGGCTTATGGCTGTAATATTCATAGATTTCACCCAGCCAGTAAGTATCCATAGTTTCAAGCAACTTACCCATGTCATCATACCCGGGACCTTTAGCAATTATGTCTCTTGGAACATTTAAAATAAATTTTTTGTCGTGAGTCGAATAATTCAGTAATTCCAGAGGCACAGCGAAATACTTAGTTCGGTTAGGAAATCCGCCAAAAGATAGAATTGCATAAGAAATGCGTCCGGTTTCAATATCCACTGTGAATTCTTCAATTCTGCCGAGGTTTTCTCCGTTGTCGTTCATGACGTTATTTTTTAGCATGTTACTTACGGGAAACAATTTAGCTGCCATCTTTTTTCCTCCTTTTTATCCTCTATTATTATTATAATATATGCATACCTAATCCAGTATGCTGTTAATAACCACCCGAGTAATTTCACTAAAATATGCATGCTCAACCAGGTATAAATATGTATGATATAATAATGC
>CAZIQW010000062.1:0-9389 GCA_964541585.1 uncultured Dehalococcoidales bacterium
AACACCACGTATCTGTATCCTACCTTTTTAAGTTGCTCTACAATTTTATTACGGCTTACGTTATCGAGAAGCACTGTCATTTCTTGTTCATCTACCTCGATGCGTGCGATATTCCCGTGATGACGTAATCGAAGCTGGCGAATGCCGAGGTCATGAAGATACATTTCTCCTTCGGCAATTTTATTAAGAGTCTTCGGCGTAATGGTAGTCCCATAAGGGATACGGGAAGCCAGGCAAGGAGAGGCAGGTCTATCCCAAGTTGGCAATCCATATTGGCGCGATAACATACGAATTTCCTCCTTGGTTAGGTCAACTTCTAATAGGGGACTTCTTACGCCAGCCTCAGCACCTGCTTTAATCCCCGGCCGGTAATCCTGTAAATCATCGGCATTGGTGCCATCAGCAATCCACTTGAGTTCTTCTGCCAGGGCAATTCTCTTTAATTGCTGAAATAGCTCTTTTTTGCAGTAATAACATCGATTCTCGGGATTTTCAGTAAATTCAGGATTGTCCATTTCATTAGTTTCAATTACTCTTAAATAAAAGCCAATATTATTAGCAAGTAATTCAGCTTGTTCTTTTTCTTTCGGTGGAGAGACCGGAGAAACCGCTAAGACCGCAAGCGCATTCTCCCCTAATACTTCATGTGCGACAACCGCTAAGAAAGTACTGTCAACTCCACCCGAATAGGCTACTAATATCGAATCCATTTCAAACAGAATGTTTTTCAGGCTTGTCAGTTTTTCTTCAGTACTTCCTAATGCCATCCGATCCTCCAACTTAAACAACTTGCGATTACTGAATGTTAATAATCTGGGCCAACGAGAAACTTTACAGGGGAAGATCATAGTTCCCCGGTTTAGTTTCCCAAAATCGCTATGGAGAAATTACCAACCTCTGGATGCAAGCAATTCCTCTGGCTTCAATTGCCGGATATCGTATCCAGGCATAGCTTCACCCAACCCCTTGGAAACTCGAGCAATGATTTCTGGATTATGATAGTGTGTTGTGGCATTTACTATTGCTTTAGCTCTTGCCGCAGGATCACTGGATTTAAAAATCCCGGATCCAACAAAAATACCCTCAGCGCCTAATTGCATCATTAAAGCAGCATCAGATGGAGTAGCCACTCCGCCGGCCGCAAAGTTAACGACCGTGAGTTTACCTGTATCATGGACTTCCTGAACCAGATTCAGGGGTGACCCCAGTTCCTTTGCATAAGACATTAACTCTTCCTGTGGCATATTGACCAGTTTGCGAATGGCGTCTTGTACTGCCCTCATATGCCTAACAGCTTCTACGATATTACCGGTACCGGCTTCACCTTTAGTGCGGATCATAGCCGCACCTTCACCCATCCGTCGTAATGCCTCACCTAAATCCCGGCATCCGCAAACGAACGGGACTTTAAAATCATGCTTCCAGACATGATGGTTTTCGTCTGCCGGCGTCAGAACTTCCGATTCATCAATAAAGTCCACACCGATCTCTTCCAGCGCCTGGGCTTCAACGAAATGCCCGATACGACACTTGGCCATTACCGGAATGGTGACTGCTTTCATGATGTTTCCCACGATTTCCAGGTCTGCCATACGAGCAACTCCCCCAGCTTTACGTATATCGGCTGGAACCCTCTCCAGTGCCATCACAGCGCAGGCTCCGGAATCCTCGGCTATTTTGGCTTGATCGGGAGTCACCACATCCATGATGACTCCTCCCTTTAACATTTGGGCAAGACTGATTTTAGTCTTCCATGTCCCGGTTTTCATAAGGTACTCCTATTCCTTTTACACCGTGGCTTTTCGCAAAGCCTGATCAATGTCCTGTTTCAGGTCTTCGACACTTTCCAGGCCGATCGACAACCGGATGTAGTCCTGGGTCACTCCGGTTTCAGCCTGTTCATCAACAGTCAATTGTTGATGAGTTGTGGAGGCTGGATGGATAACCAAGCTCTTGGCATCACCGATATTGGCCAAAAGTGAGAATAGCTTGGAGTTCTGAATGAATTTCTTGGCTGGTTCCAGTCCACCGTTAATT
This sequence comes from uncultured Dehalococcoidales bacterium, assembly GCA_964541585.1. Lineage (GTDB taxonomy): Bacteria > Chloroflexota > Dehalococcoidia > Dehalococcoidales > UBA3254 > CAZIQW01. Next base: position 2,038 of record CAZIQW010000062.1, read on the forward strand.
CCGAAGCCGATGATTCCTCCATAATTTCCTTTCAGGTATTTCGTTGCTACGCGGTGGCTAGGATTGTCCTCCAGACCAGGATAGTTAACCCAAGCCACTGCTGGATGGGTCTTTAAAAACCGAGCAATCTCCAGTGCGTTGGCTGAATGCTGGCGCTGGCGTAAGGGCAATGTCTCCAGTCCCTGTAAGAAAAGGAATGAGTTGAATGGGCTGACTACTGCTCCGACATCCCGTAGCCACTGTAGGCGAGCTTTGAAAATAAAAGCCACATTTCCCATCCCGGCAAAATCCTTAAAAGTATCCCAATAGATCAAACCGTGGTAGCTGGGATCAGGATCGGTAAACTCCGGGAACTTGCCATTGTTCCAGGTGAATTTACCTGAATCCACAATCACACCACCAATCGAAGTTCCGTGGCCACCGATATACTTTGTAGCGGAAGTTGCTAGAATGTCTGCACCGTAATCAATCGGCTTAACGATTCCCACTCCCACAGTATTATCCACTACCAGGGGAATACCCGCGTCATGAGCGATCTTCGCCAGGGCTTCAAAGTCAGGTACATCCAGTTTTGGATTCCCGATAGTCTCGGCATAGATGGCCCTGGTTCGACTATCGATGGCTTTTTTAAAAGCCTCCAGTTTTTGCGAATCTACGAATTTTACCACCCGGCTCAACTTGGGGAAGGTATAATGGAACAGTTCGTAGGTACCACCATAAAGATTGTTGGCTGAGACGATGTTATCACCTGGCCTGGTGACGTTCAATAGCGAAAAAGTTATAGCTGATTGACCGGAAGATACCCCCAGAGCTCCGGAACCTCCTTCCAAAGCGGCTACTCGCCGCTCGAAGATGTCATTGGTGGGATTGTTTAGACGAGTATAGATATTACCCAACTCTTTTAAGCCGAATAGATTGGCAGCATGATCGGTGTTCTTGAAAACGAAGGATGTAGTCTGATATATCGGCACTGCACGAGCGCCGGTCGCCGGGTCAGCGTTTTCCTGCCCGGCATGTAAAGCAATAGTTTCGGGTTGATATGACATTAAGTTATTTCTCCTTATAATTCTTCTTTTAATGAAGTCCATTTTTTGGGGATTTTAAATGACCGAGGATTGTTGATTTACATCCTGGAATAGCCAGGTGCTTAGATAGCGTTCTCCCGTATCTGGGATAATCACCACTATCAACCTATCTTTATTTTCCGGTCTTTTAGCTACCTTTATTGCCGCCCAGGTGGCAGCCCCTGAGGAGATACCAGCCAAGATGCCTTCTTCTCTGGCTAATCTGCGCGCTGTGGTGCCAGCATCCTCATTGGTAACAGTGATAATCTCATCCACCACTTCTCTTTTGAAAACCTCAGGCACAAATCCGGCTCCAATACCCTGGATCTTATGAGTCCCTGATTTACCGGTCGAAAGCACAGGTGAGCTAGCCGGCTCAACGGCAATGGCTTTGAAAGACGGTTTTCTCTTCTTGATGACTTCGGAGATTCCGGTTATCGTACCTCCGGTGCCGACACCAGCTACCACGATATCCACTTTACCTTCGGTGTCGCGCCAAATTTCCTCAGCGGTAGTTAAACGGTGGATCTCAGGATTGGCCTGGTTTTTGAACTGCTGAGGCATGAAGTAATTGGGATTAGCCGCCGCCAAATCCTCGGCCTTTTTGATGGCGCCTTTCATACCTTCCGCGCCGGGAGTTAACACCAGTTGAGCCCCGAAAATGGAGAGAAGCTGTCTTCTCTCCACCGACATTGTGTCCGGCATTGTCAAAATAAGCTTATATCCCCGTGCCGCCGCCACAAATGCCAGTGCAATTCCGGTATTGCCGCTGGTCGGCTCTACAATCACGGTGTCTTTTTTGATCAAGCCCTGTTCCTCCGCAGTGGTCAGGATAGAAACGCCTATCCGATCCTTTACACTATGTATGGGATTAAAAGATTCAAGTTTGGCTACAACTTGACCTTGAGCACCATCGGTAATGCGATTCAATCTAACCAGGGGCGTGTTACCAATGGTCTCGGTGATATCATGGGCGATTCCACGGGTTAATTTGGGAATTTCAAGGTTCCCATATTTCAATATTTCTACTTTTTGATTCAAGGTTGTCATTATTATTCCTCCAAATATTTATTGTTTTAAATGTAATACATATTCTCATTAGAGCCTTTGCTCTTTTGTTTCTCTACCAGGTCATTCAGGGTGGTTGATTTAAGCACCTGGTCAATAGCTTTTCCAACCTCGTTCCAGAGGTCTTGAGTCGCACACAAACTGGAACGTGGACAGGTCTTTGTTCCTGCAAGGCATTCTACCGGAGCAGTTTGACCTTCCAACAATTCCACTACCTCTTTAAGGTATATTTTCTGAGCTGGTTTAGACAAGTAAACTCCGCCCTTAGTTCCACGCACGCTGTTTACTAGACCGGCCGATATCAAGGGAGCTACTATATGTTCCAGATAAGCCAGAGAAAGAGTTTGCCTTTTTGCAATATCTTTAAGCGGCACCGGGGAATTTCCGATTTGATGAATGGCCAAATCCAAAAGCGCCCGCGTACCGTAGCGTGTTTTCGTGGACAGTTTCATAATGTGTTGCCTCCATTGTTGACTATTCTTATCATATTTATCATGTTTCGCTATGTTTACTAACTTACCACGAAACTTAATGCTTGTCAATAGTTGACTATTATAATCATATTAGTCTATTATTATTTTTGACAGGTTAGCCGTATTCTAGATCACCCTTATTGTATTCACGCAAATACGGAGATTTGATGCTAAGACTAATTAGAGAAGATATCCGGTCCGTTTTAAATGAAGATCCAGCTGCCAGAAGCGAATTAGAGGTGATCCTTTGCTACCCAGGGTTGCATGCTTTATGGATGCACCGTATTGCCCATTTTCTTTGGCAGCATAAGATGAGGTTTAGCGCCAGGCTGTTGTCCTCTTTTAATCGTTTTTTAACCAATATTGAGATTCATCCGGGAGCTAAAATTGGCAGGCGCTTTTTTATTGATCACGGCGCGGGCGTGGTAATCGGAGAAACCGCTGAAATTGGAGATGATGTCCTGATCTACGCTGGAGTTATCCTGGGCGGGACCAGTCTGGAAAAGAAAAAAAGACACCCCACCCTGGGGAACCGGGTAGTAGTTGGCAGTGGAGCCATTGTTTTAGGCGATATACTAATTGGAGACGATGTTAAAATCGGGTCCGGTTCAGTGGTAGTCAAACCAGTTCCTCCGGGAAATACCGTAGTCGGCGTTCCCGGCCGGGTGGTGGATAACGGACGCAGCAAGATGGATCTAGAACACGGTAAATTGCCTGATCCGGTGGCGCAAGCCATCCGTTTGATCATGGAAGAACATGATTTGTTGAAAGAACGCATTAATAAACTGGAAGGGAATAAAGAACCGGTTCAGGATATGGCGGTTTCTACCCGGGCCAGGGAAGTCTTATTCAGACAATTTAGCGATGGTGAGGGAATTTAACAATAGTATGATCGACCGTTATTCGCGTCAAACGTTGTTTTACGAAATTGGAATAGCCGGGCAGGAAAAATTGAAACGTAGTTTTGCCGTGGTGATTGGCTGCGGTGCACTGGGAACAGTGATTGCTTCAGTCCTGGTCAGGGCAGGAGTGGGAAAAATCCGGATTATTGACCGGGATTTTATCGAATACCATAATTTGCAGCGCCAGATTCTGTTTGATGAGGATGACATTAAAAGCAATCTGCCGAAAGCCATCGCAGCCGAAAGGCACCTAAAAAAGGTTAATTCCGAAATTGAAATTGAAGGGATCGTCTCGGATGTCAATTACACCAATATTGAGCGTTTCACTGAGGGCGCGGATATTATTCTGGATGGCCTGGATAATTTTGAAACTCGTTTGTTGATTAATGATGTCTCTCTCAAACACAACATTCCCTGGGTTTATGGAGGAGCCATAGCCTCGCAGGGGATGACCTTTACCATCATCCCTCATCGCACCGCCTGCTACCGCTGCATCGTTCCCGGTGCTATCACGGGTGGAGCGATTATGACCTGTGATACGGCCGGAGTCTTGAGTCCGGCGCCTATGATCGTGGCCTCCATGCAATCTACTGAAGCCTTAAAGATTCTGGTGAGCTCCAACAAGACCAACCCGGATTTAATGACTTTTGATGTTTGGAATAATGACTACCGCAGTTTGCAGTTATCCGCCAATCCGGACTGCCCGGCCTGCCGCGGGCAATATGATTTTCTGGATGGCAAACACAGCAGTTCCGCCACCTCGTTATGCGGACAGAACGCAGTGCAGATATTGCCCTCTAAACCGAACCGGCTTTCCTTTGCGGAATTAGCTCGCAGGCTGGAACCGGTAGGTACGGTCAGTTATAACGAATTCATGTTGAGCTTTAGTACCAGTTCCCAGGAAATGCTAGTTTTCCCGGATGCCCGCGCGATTGTGAAGAATACCCATGATGAAGCCTTCGCGAAAGGCATCTATGCTAAATATATCGGAGTATAGTAAGGTTGATATATCTTGATAACGCCGCCACCTCCTGGCCCAAGCCGGAAATTGTCTACCAGACCATGGACCAGTTCCTCCGCGAAAAAGGTGGCAATCCCGGTCATGGAAGCCACAGTCTGGCGGAAGCTGCCAGTAAAGTTATTAGTGAGACCAGACTCCAGGTGGCTCGTTTCCTCCATGTGCCTGAGACAGACAGGATAGTATTTACCCTGAATTGTACCGACTCGATCAATATAGCCTTAAAGGGTCTGCTGAAACCAGGAGACCAAATTATCATCAGTAGTCTGGAGCACAACGCGGTCATGCGTCCACTGAATAAGCTGGTAGAAAAGGGCGTTGAGATAATCTGTGTACCTGTTTCGCGGGAAACCGGATATTGCCAGGTTCACGAGATAGAAAAGGCGATCACGCCCAAAACCCGGATAATTGAAATGATTCACGCATCAAATATAAATGGGGTGATACAACCTGTGGAGGAATATGGCAATTTAGCCCGGCGGTATGGCCTGGTTTTTATGGTAGATGCCGCCCAGAGTGCAGGTCATATTTCCATCGATGTTCAAAACGCCAATATTGACCTGTTGGCTTTTTCAGGCCATAAGGGGACATTAGGGCCTCCGGGAGTGGGCGCACTCTATATTAGTCCTCGTATTAGTTTGGAGACAATACGGGAGGGCGGAACCGGCTCAGTTTCAGAATCCGATAGCCAACCGGAGAAGTTGCCTGACAAGTTTGAGTCAGGCACTCTAAATAGTGTTGGAATTGCCGGATTGGGAGCGGGGATCAAATTCATTCTGGAAAAAGGATTGAATAACATTGTCAAACATGAAAACGACTTAATCCAACAGTTGATCGAAGGTCTTTCGGTAATTCCAGGAATACAAATCTATAAAGCCATGGATGGCGCAGTCCAGGTTCCGGTGGTTTCGATTAATATTGACGGGTATGATCCCGGAGAGGTAGGAGTAATACTGGATCAGGCTTTTGAAATCAAAGTGAGAACGGGGCTGCATTGCTCGCCCGCGGCCCATAAATCAATAGGAACTTACCCGAAAGGTACTATTCGTTTGAGTCCAGGGTATTTTAGTACTGAAGGGGAAATAGAAATAACCTTACAGGTGATAAGAAAAATAGCTCTGGCGAAAACTGGGAATGTTGCCAGAAATTAAAGATAAATCTGCGAAAGGGTGAGTCATCCAGAGATATTGATGCTGGACTACAAGTATTTAACTCTAAAGGCAAAAATGATTACCGGGAGCTTCAATAACTGTTTGGAAAATCATTGTTATTGATGCAATGACACTTCTTTTTTCACGACACATTGAGACTAAAGGGGAGTAATGGCTAAACGTCAAAAAGTATTGGTGGCGATGAGCGGTGGAGTAGATTCGTCGGTGGCAGCTGCTCTGGTTAAGGATCATGGTTATGATGTTACAGGGGTGACCATGCGGATCTGGGGCGGTGACGATTTACCCGGCTCGAAGAAGCGTCATGGGTGTTATGGCCCCGGAGAGCAGGAAGATATCGAGGACGCTGCAGAAGTAGCCAGAAAACTGGGCATCCCTTTTAAGGTGATTGACTTAACTCAAGAGTACAAGTCCGTAGTGTTGGATTATTTTTGTCAGGAATACCTGGCAGGCCGGACTCCCAATCCCTGCGTCAGATGCAACCGGCGCATGAAATTCGGAACCATGATCGAAAAAGCCTCCGAGATAGGCATCGAATTTGACTACGTAATCAGTGGTCATTATGCACAAGTAGAATACAATCAAGAGGTTAACCGCTATTGGCTGAAAAAAGCTGTTGATCTGAGTAAAGATCAGTCGTATTTTCTGGCGTTCCTGTCCCAGGACCAACTGCACCGCTTGATGTTTCCGCTGGGAAATTATACCAAAACGCAAGTCCGGGAAATTGCGTTGCGATTAGGTCTATCTGTCGCGGAGAAAGCGGAGAGTCAGAATTTCGTTTGCGGAGATTATGCCTCTATCATTGAGGTGGAATCCAGACCCGGGCCAATTATAGACCGGCAGGGCAATGTCCTCGGGCAGCACAGGGGAATTCAATATTATACCATTGGACAGCACAAGGGGCTGGGTATTTCCGGACAGGAATTTTTCTATGTGGTTTCCATTGACTCCGCTAAGAACACGCTGGTAGTTGGACGGAAATTGGATCTCTATTATAGTGAACTAATAGCCTCTGAGCTGAACTGGATCGCTATCCCAGAATTACTTCATCCAATCGAAACCAGGGCCCGAATCCGATATTCGCACAAAGAGGCTGCCGCAGCGCTGATTCCGGTAAATGGAAATGGAGTACGGGTGAAATTCCAGGAGCCGCAGATGGCCATTACCCCTGGCCAAGCAGTGGTCTTCTACCAGGAGGATGTCGTTTTAGGGGGTGGAATAATAGTAGAACCTGTTTCTTAAAATATCTTAGGAGGGCGAGATTCCGTTGAACAATATCGTTGATTTGAAGAAGATCCGTCAAACTGCCGAGAACTACTACCGGTCCGGAGACTATTATTGTTCCGAATCAATAGTGAAAACCATTCGAGATGAATTTGGCCTGTTGTTACCTGACGATATCATAGCTATGGCCTCTGGATTTCCCATTGGCATTGGGAACTCAGGTTGTACGTGTGGAGCGATAGTAGGTGGGGTGATGGCGCTGGGTATGTTCTTTGGCCGAACCCAGGGGAAAGATGAAAAAGTAAAGAAAGCCATGGCAGTCTCACATGAATTGCATGATATCTTTCAAGGCAGGCATAAAGTATTATGTTGTCGAGTTTTAACCAAGGGTATGGTGCTTGGTTCTCCTGAGCACATGACCCAATGTATTGCTT
>CAZIQW010000063.1:0-9332 GCA_964541585.1 uncultured Dehalococcoidales bacterium
ATCTATAGTTAATCCAGAATAAACGTTTTGAATATTATATAACATTCCGTGCCTGTTCTGAAATATCTTTCCAAATGGCAAGGTTATCTTAACATTTCCTTAACACGAGGGGAGTATCATCCTGGGATAAACAGGAGTACAATGTTATCGATATAAAACAGTGTCCGGAGGGAAATTATGAATCGAATACGCACTTTATACCTCCTGCTGGGAGTCGGAGTAATAGTCTGTGCAGTAGGCATCACACTTTTTTTCCTGCAATAATACCCCGGCGGGAAGTCTGATTTTGACACCGGTTATTGCCGATGTTACACTGACCATAGAATTGTCTTTGGCTTTTAGTTCTTGATTTTTAGTCTTTGTCCTTCCTCGAGACTAACAGCTAATTACCAATTACTAATTGCTGAAAATTATGATATGTTAATCAAACGAGTCGGCATTCTCTACCATCCCAAGGTCGAAGCTACCTGTATCAAAGCTCAGGAGCTGACTGCTTTTTTAAATTCCAGAGGAATTAAAGTCTGGTTATGTTCGGCCTGGGAAATAGAGGAAGCGATTGCTAATCTGGATAGCACGGACCTGATATTAACCACCGGCGGTGACGGCACGATTCTGCGAGCAGCCCAGGTAGCTCTGCAGCATCAGATACCTATCACCGGAATCAATATGGGCAAGCTGGGTTTCATGACTGAAATCAAGGCTGATGAAGCGGTAGACCAGCTGCCTTTGCTGCTGGATGGCAAAGGCTGGATAGACGAAAGGGCTATGCTGGAAGCGAAGCTGGATCCGGTAGATTCAAAAGCCGGTTCGGCTGAAACATATTATGCGTTAAATGATGTTGTCATTGCCCGCGGGGCAATTGCCAAGCTCATCCAGATAAGTACCAGTATTAACGATCAGCCTTTGACTACTTACCGGTCTGACGGGATTATCCTCGCTACTGCCACCGGAAGCACCGGATACTCATTATCAGCGGGAGGCCCCATTTTATATCCGCAATCGGAAGATATTTTACTGGTGCCGGTAGTGTCCCACCTGAGCATGGATTACAGTCTGGTGTTACCCGCATCCAGCTCGGTCAAGCTGCATCTTACTGCCGTTAATCCGGCAACCCTGAGTATTGACGGACACATTAACATACCGGTAGACAGCGGCTGTATTATTACTGTGAGGCAGAGTTCCCGGAAGACCCGGTTTTTAAGGCTTCATCCGCAGAACTCTTTTTATGGCATGCTGGAAGAGAAACTGAGAGGAAAAAGATAATTGAGCCTGATTGAAAAAGCCAAAATAGGGGATGTTCCTCAAATACAACAACTGGTTAACTACTTTGCCGGCAGAGATGAGATGCTGCCAAGACCATTAAGCGAGATATACGAAAATCTGCGCGACTATTTTGTGGTCAGGAATGATAACAGAATAATTGCCTGTGTTGCCCTGCATGTCAGCTGGTCGGACCTGGCAGAAATAAAAGCACTTGCCGTAGCGGAGGATATCCAGGGCAAAGGCCTCGGCTCGGAACTGGTAAAGGCCTGTATTGAAGAGGCAAAGTTCCTCGAGATACCTATCATCTTCTGTTTGACTTATAAGCCCGGCTTCTTTGTAAAACATGGTTTTATCGAGGTGGACAAGATGAAGCTTCCCAAGAAAGTCTGGACGGAATGCTTCCATTGTCCCAAGTTCCCGGACTGCGGAGAAACCGCGATGATTCTCACATTGAAAGAGGGGGCGCTGCTTGGCTGAAGAGAAAACTACGTCGAGTCGTTATGTCTTTAGAGGTCGTGCTTTTAACGTCCGGGTGGATACCGTAATCAACGCTGAAGGACATGAGACCACACGCGAGATTGTTGAGCATGCTGAATGTGTGGCTGTGGTCCCGGTAGATAAGAATGGTGAAATCTTGCTGGTGAGGCAGTACCGTAAAGCGGTCGAAAAAGAACTGCTGGAAATACCCGCCGGCGGAATTGATCCCGGTGAAGACCCGGAAACAGCGGTTAAACGTGAATTACAGGAAGAAATCGGTCATATTCCGGGCCGGTTGGAGCGCCTGGCCGGATTCTACTCCACGCCCGGTTTTTGTAATGAATACCTTCATCTGTACCTGGCTGCCGACCTCAGCCCCAGCCAGCTGCATGCGGAAGATACAGCAGGTATCAGCACCGTGAGAATTCAGCCTGGAGATATTGACCGCCTTATCAGTTCCGGCGAAATCTGCGATTCAAAAAGCATTGCTGGTTTGCTTTATTACCTGGAATTTAGAAACCAATAAGAGCTGGAACAACCCATGACCGGGGGACAAAATTCTAAACCCTAAATTCTAAATGCTAAACAATAGCCCAAATTCAAATCTTTAATTACTAAAACCTTTCTGCCATTTAATCTGTCTTTTGAATTTTGATAATTTGAATTGGTTTCGAATTTAGATATTAGAGATTCGGATTTCCCCTCTGGTCCACTGGCCGGTGGTACCCAGGCGGTAAGCGTGTATGCAGATATCGACCAGATACCAGATGCCAAAGCCGCCAAATGAAATCAGTTTCAAGATGCCCCAGAGCACCTCACCTTTATAAAACCTGTCTATGCCTATCACTCCCAGGGTTATACTGAGCAGTAAATAAGATGCCAGATTCCCCCACCATTCCCCGCTGCCTGCTTTAACCATATTTTTCTCCTTAAAGCATAGTGGCTTTATCATATCACTCAGGGGAATAAAAATAAATACACGAAAAGTATATTGCGATGATTTTAAAGTAGCTCGGCATAACGCGCCCCCGCAGAATCATGATTGACGCACAATCAGCTGAAAACCGGAAGCTGGTAGCTCAGACTTTACACCGGCGAGTTTATCTTTTTCCCGCCTAGAAGATGCATATGGAGATGCATGATTACCTGGCCGGCGTCCGGTCCGGTATTGATTACCAGCTTAAAAGCGCCTCCGGTACCCTGCTCTTTGGCAACGACGTTGGCCACTTCCAGCATATGCGCTACCACCGGCAGATCCTCTTTAGTTATTTCCGACAGTGAGGTGATATGCTTTTTGGGAATAATCAGGATATGGACGGGGGCTTTGGGATGGATATCCTTAAAGGCCATCACGGTATCATCCTGATAAACCACATCGCTGGGTATTTTCCCGGCGGCTATCTGGTCGAAAATACACTCTGCCATTCTATTCTCCTCATCAGTAGTCTGGACTTTTATCTGCTGTATTCAGGTTTTATGGGGCTTCGAGTTTATCCCTTTATTGCCTCGATAACTGCATCGGCCACCTGTGATGTCCCGACTCCGCCGGACCTGTCCGGTTTCATGTCGTAGGTAACGTTCTTGCCTTCGGCGATGACTGCAGCGATGGCTTTTTCCAGCCGGTTGGCTGCTTCGACTTCCTTCAAATGGCGGAGCATCAGCACGCCGGAAAGCATCATGGCCATGGGATTAACCCTGTTTTGCCCGGCATATTTGGGAGCGCTGCCGTGGGTCGGTTCAAATACTGCGGCATTCTCCCCTATATTGGCTCCGGGGGCGACCCCCAGCCCCCCCACCAGGCCCGCGCATAGATCGGAAACGATATCTCCGTAGAGATTCGGCAGTACCAGGATATCAAATTGCTGCGGATGTCGCACCAGCTGCATGCACAGATTATCCACGATTACATCATTGAACTGGATATCCGGATAGTCTCCGGCAATCTCACGAGCAACCGACAGGAACAGACCGTCCGAGAATTTTAAAATATTGGCCTTGTGAACAGCAGTCACCTTTTTTCGGTTATTGGCTCTGGCGTATTCAAAGGCATATTTTACTATCCGCTGTGTACTGTATTGGGAAATAATCTTGAGACTGATACCGGAATCCTCTCTGACTTTCCCCCGGGTTTCCGTAACCAGCTGCAGCAGTTTTGCAGCCTCGGGGGTCCCTTTTTCATATTCAATGCCCGCATACAGGTCTTCGGTATTCTCTCTGACCACGACGATATCCACATTTCTATAATGAGAAGGTGCGCCCGGATAGGTCTTGCAGGGCCGTACATTAGAATAGAGTTCCAGGCTTTTTCGCAGGGCTACATTTACGCTGCGAAAACCGGTACCGATGGGGGTAGTAACCGGTCCTTTAAGAGCAATTCTATTCGTTTTTACGGATTCGATGACGGATTCAGGGAGAGGAGTCCCGGTTTTTTCCATTACGACGGCGCCGGCCTCTGCTATTTCCCAGTTAAATTCAACCCCGGTGGCTTCGAGTACTCTTCTGGCAGCTGTAGTCACCTCCGGACCGATACCGTCTCCGGGAATAAGAGTTAAGGTGTATGTCATATTTTAAAATCTCCGAATTTCTTAATATATTCGAGCAGTCCGCCCTCATTAAGGATATTGAGCATGACCGGCGGGATTTTGCCGAATGAGAGCGTCTTGCCCCTGGTGATATCTTCCACTGTTCCGGCTGCCAGATCGATTTCCAGCTCGTCTCCATCTGCAATCTGGTCAGTATCACAAATCAGGACCGGCAGCCCCTGGTTAATGGCATTTCTGAAGAAAATCCGGGCTACCGATTTAGCCAGTATGGCGCTTACTCCCGCCATTTTAATCACCAGCGGAGCATGCTCGCGGCTGGAACCCAGGCCGAAGTTATTGCCTCCGACCACGAAGTCACCCGGCTTGACGTGGGAGGCAAAGGTTGAATCGGCATCCTCCAGTACATGTTTGGCTAACTCAGGAAGGTTGCTGCGCAAATGCGCCAGCCTTCCGGGCACAATCAAGTCGGTAGAGATATTATCGCCAAATTTAAAAGCTTTACCTTTAAGCATATTTTATATCACTTCCCTTGGATCGGTAATTTCACCTCTGATAGCGGTGGCTGCGGCTGTGGCGGTACTGGCCAGGTAAATGAATGATTCCGGGTTGCCCATACGGCCTTTAAAATTGCGGTTAGCAGTGGACAGACAGGACTCACCACTTCCCAGTGCCCCCTGATGCACTCCCAGGCAAGCGCCGCAGCCCGGCGGCAGGATAATTCCCCCGGACTCGAGCAAGGTGGAAATATAGCCCTTTTTAATCGCTTCCAGCAGGATGGCTCTGGAGGCCGGCGCAATAATTAATCTGGTATCGGGATGGCGTTTTCTGCCCCTCAGGATAGAGGCCGCCAGCGCTATATCCTCCAGCCTTCCGTTAGTGCAGGTGCCGATGAAAACCTGCTGAATCCTGGTTCCCCGTAATTCCCTGGCAGTCGCTGTGTTATCAACCGTATGGGGTTTGGAGACAGTCGGCTCCAGTTTGTTCAAATCAATAGTGATGGTCTGCTCATATTCTGCATCGGCATCCGGAACGAGAGGCTGAAAGTCCTGTCCCCGGCCTTGCTCCTCCAGGTAGTCCCTGGTGAGCTTGTCTGAGGCAAAGAGTCCCACTTTCGCTCCCGCTTCTACTGCCATGTTGGAGATGGTAAGTCGTTCCGAGATACTCATCCGGTTGATAGCTTCACCGGCAAACTCCAGCGACTTATAAGTAGCCCCGTCAGCACCGATAAGTCCGATGAGATACAGAATCAGATCCTTGGAGTAAACCCCCATGCGAAATTCGCCGTTTACCTTTATCTTGATAGTCTCCGGCACACGGAACCAGGTCTTGCCCAAACCCATTGCCACAGCTATATCCGAAGAGCCCATACCTGTAGCAAATGCGCCCAGTCCTCCTGAAGTGACGGTATGCGAATCCGCTCCGACGATAATATCTCCCGGTCTGGCCATTGATTCCACCACTCTCTGGTGGCATACCCCTTCTCCTACATCAGAAAGTTTAACACCTGTCTGCGCGGCAAACTGGCGTAAAAACATATGGTCATCGGAGAGGGCGGAGGCGGGGCTGGGGGCGGCATGATCGAAGAAGAGGACCGTCTTTTCCGGAGACGCAACGTTGCTGATACCGCTTTTTTGAAACTGTCGTATGGTCAGCGGTCCGGTAGTATCCTGTACGAAAACCAGATCAACACGGGCAATGACGATATCGCCGGCCCGGGCATCTGTGCCTGATTTTTCACTCAATATCTTTTCTGCTAATGTTTTTCCCATAAACTTCCTTCGGATAAAATTCTAAACCTCAAATTAAACATCAGAAGAGGTGCCATAATTTATTTTATCAAAGCTGATAGTTTGTTGCAGGCCGCCCATTGATGATTATTCAATTATCGCCAGTACGGCGTCTTTGGGGACGCGGTCTCCGCTATGGAAATTGACGGCCGTAACTCTACCGCTGATTGGTGCGGTGATAACGTTGGCCATCTTCATGGCTTCTAATATGCAAATAGCATCATCGGTTTTAACTTCGTCACCGACCTTAACCTCATAATCAACTATCATTCCCGGCATCGGGGCCAGTACCTGGGTGCTTCCATTCTGCGAAGACCCGGGTTCCGGAGTATCTTCTTTGTCAAACCATTCAGCAGCAATTGCGGGTTTTCGCTTCTTAAAGGCTTCCACCGGGGCGGGCGGTGCTGTGGCTGCTACCGGGACTCTTATCGAAGGAGCCGCAGGGTGTCCAGCGGTCTCCTCCACTCCAATTGTATAGACCTCATTACCGACATAAACTTTGAAACTCCGGACGTTAGCCCCCGTGACCGCAGCTTCAGTAAGCTTGCCGGATTTAGCCCTGGCAATCAGTTCATCCTCTTTCTGAATATCTTCCAGCGTCTTGCCTTTAACATCCGCCGGCGGCTTTTCCATGCCGTACTTCCATTTTAAGAAGCGCAGACCGGTGGTGGGATACAGGGCATAAATCAGGACATCACCGATATCTCTGGCAATACCCCGGGTAGCCTCTTCCGCCGCCCCCATTTCCGGTTTCAGGGTATCGGCGGGGCGCACAGTGATGGGGGTCTCGCCCTTCAGAACAATCTTCTGCACCTCGGGGTCGATAGGGGCCGGAGGTTTGCCGTAGAGGCCGTAAACATAGTCCCGGGTCTGTCCGGAAACCATTTTGTAGCGGCCGAAGAGAACATTCTGGACAGCCTGAGAGCCTACAATCTGGCTTGTCGGTGTGACCAGGGGTGGATAACCCAGTTCCCGGCGGACTCTCGGCAGTTCCGCCAGCACATCATTCAGTTTGTCGATAGCCCCGGCTTCATTCAGCTGGGATATGAAATTACTGGTCATGCCTCCGGGAATCTGATGAATCAGGACTTCGGTATCTACCACGGCCATTCGGGTGTTATTCAGGAAATCGCGGTATTTGGGAGCGATGGATTCCATGTACTGTCCCAGCTTGAATATATGTTTCAAATCCAGACCGGGGTCCCGTGGCGTTCCCTTTAACGCGGCGATAAACGGCTCAATAGCCGGAAGAGAAGAGCGCAGAGCGAAGGGGGCCAGGGCCACGTCCAGGATGTCCACTCCGGCTTCAATCGCTTTGAGAGAGCTCATTGGGGCCATGCCGCTGGTATAGTGAGTATGCAGCTGTACCGGTACGGCAAGAGATTTCTTCAAAGCTGAAATCAGCATATAAGCGTCATCCGGGGAGAGCAAGCCGGCCATGTCTTTGATGCAGATGCTGTCTGCTCCCAGGTCCTCATAAGTTCTGGCCTTGCTCACAAAATAGTCCAGGTTAAAAATCGGACCTCCGATTCTGGATTCCGTGAGGGAGAAGCTGATGGCCAGCTGGGCATGCTTACCGCAGTCTTTTATGGTTCTGACTGCCTTTGCCATATTCCGCTCATCGTTGACCGCATCGAAAACGCGGAAAATATCGATACCCACTTCGGCGGAATGCTCCACAAAAGCCTTGACCACATCATCAGCATAGTTGCGGTAGCCTACCAGGTTCTGCCCGCGCAGAAGCATTTGCAGAGGGGTGTTGGGCATCAACCTTTTTAGTATGCGCACCCTCTCCCAGGGATCTTCATTCAAGAAGCGGGTGGCGACATCAAAAGTAGCCCCTCCCCAAATCTCCATGGAATAAAATCCGGCCTTGTCCATTTCCGCGGCAATGGGTTCCATATCCTGGATTCTCAAACGGGTCGCCAGACTTGATTGGTGTCCGTCTCGAAAGGTGACGTCGGTAAATTTTATTGGATTTTCTGCCATTATTCTTTCGCCTTTGAATATATTATATCGAATTTGGTAGCTCACCGGCTGCTGTATCCCGGTTTTCCGGGATTGTTCCCGAGTTCTTTTCTTCAAGATAAGCGTTAATGGCTATCATGATGGCCGCCATTAATTTCGCATCCGGTTCCATAGTTGCTCCATTTTGAGTGATATATGGAGTAATCATAGCATACCGTTTTAACTTGAGACAAGCTCGATTGTGATATTGAAGGACATCTCTTGAGGCGTATCCGGCGGAAAATAAATTCAGGGAAAGAAATATGGAGGTCAATAAAAAGCAGAAGCTGTATCAGCATGAGCGGAGAATCACAACAGGAAAGTCACCCGCTCTTACCGCGGCTGAGCGGTTCATCAGACAAACTGTCTCTCCCGGGCGGCAGATGGCGTAATCAGCAGGGGTACTATGGTGAAGGCTGGACAACAACAAAGTGTTCAGCCTTCACCGGGTTTTCCTGTGTTCGGCTTATTTTGATTTGCCGATTTTGAACATCTTGGTACCGCAAGTCGGGCAGGTTCCCGAGGTTGCGGGCCTCTTATTCTTCATGGTAATCGCTTTGGGATTCTTCATTTCCCTCTTAGTTCGGCACTTGACGCAATATGCTTCCATTCTGCACCTCCTTTTGAGTACGAACAATATAACATTTTTACGCATATGTCAATAGGCTGGAGGTTAAAAATGGAGGAAAATAACAAAAAAAGCCAGATTTCGTTATTAACAGGAGGAATGTCGCCGAAAATCAGACAGTATTGCAGACATATTAGCGAAAAACTTGTCCTCAAAAAATTACTGTAATAATATCTTTGACTTTTAAATTCGTCTAATTTATGCTGTCTTTAGTGGGGGCGTATAGGTCCCGGTGGGCTTCGCGGACTTCAACTCCGTTGGGGGGCATTCTGTGTCTTCGGTGGGTTCGACTCCCATACGCTCCCGCCAGTACGGTTACTGCAGGTTATTTCCTTTTCCTGTACTCATTACACCAGGGTATTGTGACACAAGTTTCTGGCAAATATTGTTAACAGGGTCAAATATCTGTATCAATATTCTGGGGTAATAATAGAATCTGGCATGCCGGGATTGACCCTGCATCCAGTTCTCCGCTACAGGCGGTAAAACTGGTATGTCTCATTGTTCCCGGAAATCTGATACTGGTACTACGCTCAAAACAGGGTTGCAAATCTCTGGAAATCGGTTATGATAATAATTATGGAAAATAATCAATATGACACCAGGTTGTACGCTCGCCTGGAACTG
>CAZIQW010000064.1:0-9327 GCA_964541585.1 uncultured Dehalococcoidales bacterium
AACTGGATTATATTTTGCAGCACTTCGACCATTACTCCCTGTGATTTTACAGGTATCCGGCAGCCGGAGCCTTAAAAAGGCTATTCAAACCACTGTCCGGCTACCTGCTGGTCTTTATCAAAAACCATCCGGACACCCACTTCACCTTTGGAAAACCTGGCTTTATAGTGAACACTGGTATAGCCCTGCTGTTCTTCAATTTTCACGAATTGTTTTGACTCATAAGTGCCAAGCTGTCCGTTAATCTGAGCGGCCAGGTTATCAAACACTTCCCGGTCAATGGCAGCTTTAAATTCCTCATTTCCATACTGAGTATATTTCTCCAGATTGTTTTCACTCAAACCCTGCAAAGTCATATCGGTCGCCGGATCGGCATAAGCCAGTACGGCGCTCTCATCAGCAGTTGATGCTGGATGAGACTGGCATGCAGCGGCTCCAATCAGGAGAAAGGGAATAGTTATTACAGGTAACATCATTTTGATTAAGCGTTTCATACTATTGAAAACCTTTCCTTTGGAATATTTTCTTCGCTAACCCCTGTCTACGCAACAATAGCGCAAAGAGAAAACCCTGTCAATTTACCCTGTTCAAATCACGTGGCCTGTTCGTCTTGACATTTGCTGGAATTCTGCAATTTATCCTGCTAGACTTGTCTCAGATACAATTACCGGAATATCCAAACCGGGAAGTTGTAATCCGCCTGCAGGTTGATATTTTTTAATGCTGGTTTCTGAATTTTCACGGTTAAGGAGGACTGATGTCACAGACTATAAATGTTATTTACACCCGTCCGATGCCGAATTTCAAAACGCTGGGCCTTGAATATGTCCGTTTGATTGAAGCCGTTGACTCCTGTATCAGGTTCCAGGATGTAGCCGAGCTGGTCCACGCCGAAGAAAAGGGGGACTCTTCAGCCTCGCAAAAAATGGACGCCATCCTCTCAGAAACAGAGATAATTTTCGGATTTCCGCCTCCGCGCAATCTTATTGCCCGGGCGCCCAAATTGAAATGGGTTCAAACTCCCCTGGCCGGAGTGGATGCTTTTCTGGTACCCGATATTATATCCAGTCAGGTAGTTCTTACCAATTCCCGGGGTATTGGCATCCGTGTGGCAGAAACAGCCCTGCTGCTTACGCTGATGTTAGCCAAAAAAACCCTGGTGTTCGACCGTTACCGGAAGGAGAAACTCTGGAAAAAAGAAATCCCCGACTTGCTGGAATCAAAAACCATGGGAATACTGGGTTTGGGCGTAATCGGGTCTGAAATAGCTCACCTGGCCCGGGCTTTTCATATGAAAGTGATGGCCGTGGAATCCCGTCGTCGGAGGCGCTCAGACGCAGTGGATATTTTTCTGCCGCCCTCCCGGCTGCCGGAATTACTGGCCAGGAGTGATTATGTCGTCAGCGCGCTGCCTCTCAACCGGGAAACCCGGGGAATTATCGGAGAAAAACAGCTCAAGCTGATGAAGCCTACAGCTTATCTGATTAATATTTCCCGGGGAGGCATTATCGACGAGGAGGCTCTGATTCGGGCACTTAAAGAGAACAGGATAGCAGGCGCAGGACTGGACGTTTTCACGGAAGAACCCCTCCCTCCCGGCAGCCCTTTCTGGGACCTGCCCAATGTTGTCCTGACGCCTCATATCAGCGGACAAAGACCGGATTACGATTTGCAGGCCACCCGGTTATTCTGCAAAAATTTGCGGCGGTATTTGAAAGGCCAGAAATTACTTAACCTGGTAGACAAAGAGAGAGGATTCTAGTCTCCAAACTGGCCCGGTAACGGGAAAGTGCTCCGCTTTGCCCTGAATTGACGAATCCTGACCACTGTATTCCTTGATAAATCAACCGAAAGCTCGCATAATAAATATAGATGAATGAGGTATATTATGGCTGTTGAGTATCGCGACCTTACCTGCGAACAAAGAAAAAAAATGTTTGATGAAGTCCACGCCTTATTAACAGAGGGCGTACCGGTTGATGACATCAAGGTTAAAATAATGGCTGCCTATGGTCTAACCGATACCTGGTCCTGTAAAAACCGCTGGGATATTCAGAGCCTGGATGAGTTTATCAGCAAGGTAAAAAACTGGTCTGAGATCAAAATCAACCTGGATATCTAGTATCTGCATACCACGCCACGATTTATCCGGCATTTACGCCAGGCTCAGAAAAACATCCCTGATTCACCATTCAGTTTTTTATTGCCAGCACACTAAGGAGGATAAGTTTGACAATTCTCCGTGCCCCATATTATAATTAGCTTCACTTAAAGTTTTAAGCCGCAATGCTTTTTGTAAGGAGTAACCATGTCGATTGAAGAGAATAAAGAAATCGTACGTCGAATATTGGAAGAATATGACGCTGTGAGACTCATCAAAGAAGGCGGTTACCGGAGTAGTCCCTATCATTCTCCTTCATATAAGGACCACGGCTCCATGGGTGATATGAATTTGGAACAGCTTTCTCAGGCATATTGTTCACTAGCCAATGGATTTCCGGATTTTAAGTTCACGGTCGAGGACATGGTTGGAGAAAACGACAAGGTAGCTGTCAGATACCGTTTCGACGGCACTAATACCGGTGAATATCTGGGAATACCTCCTACCGGCAGGAAAGCCTATATTAAAAATATGGGTATTTTCCAGCTCAAAGCGGGCAAGCTGGAAGAAAGCTGGCGGATTTCCGATATGCTCGACTTCATGCAGCAGATGAGGCTCCTGGCGTAGAGCCCTGACTTTTCGACCCTGGTAATCATATTGTCCACGGATTTATGTCAACTCCTGTACTTCTACTGCTTTCCTCAGGGCCAGCAGGTTAGCATGGGGAACATCCAGCGGATAGGTACAGCCGGGAGTAACCACCAGCCTTCTGCCGTGCAGCTGCCTGATTGCATCATGAACCTGCAACTTGACATCATCCGGACTACCGAACCTCAGTGTTGTATATTGCTCTACACCGCCCATCAAAATACCCCCGAAAAGCCTGCTGCCTTCAGTCAAATCAAATTGCGTGGTCCGGTCATGCCAGTTCAATGCCTGTACGGGATAGTCCGCCAATTGTGCCAGCATGGGATACTGCCCGTGCAGATGCAGGACATTCAACCACCCATCCTTCGCTGCCTGAAGGACTGCCAGGTCTCCGGGACAGCCGTATTGCCGGTATTCCGCTTCACCCATCAATTCATAGCTGGCGAACCGGGTAGAGAAGAAGATGCCATCGGCCCCGGCGTTAATCGCTGCACGGGCAAAATCGGCACCCGTCTCAGCCAGTGCCTTCACTGCAGGCTCTACGCGTTCGGGATGGCTCCGCAGATGTGAAAGGCAGGTATCATCCCCGGCGAGATAAGCAGCTATTGAAAGAGGATTAAACATGGTTACTATAACCGGGGTTTCAGGTTCTTTCTGTTTTATTATCGTCCGCAAGGCATCCAGGTGCCATCCATAAGTTCCCCGGTTTATGTCCAGAGGCTTAATCCGGCCCCAATCTTCGATATTTTTAATCGCATATCCCAGGTGGACTCTGTCTCCAATCAGGCTGCCCCGGTATTCGTGTTTAACACCGTAATCGGTCACGGTATAGGCCGAAGACACCGGCAGTTTGATAAAATCCAAATCATACCGCTGCTGAAAGTCCAGCGCCACGGCAGCCAGAGATTCGGGACTCTGGTCATCACCCGGCCAGTGCCTCCAGAAGGCTACCGGAACCCGGTCGACAGGCTTTCCCGACAGAATTGCCTTTAACCGTTCACGCTTTGACATCACAGCCATATGACTGCTCCTCTCAGGTTATGATTATTATTCTAATTCTATTCTATATATGTTTAGAGCTCATCACCATATGGGTTCTCCACAGCGTCATTTCCTTTCCATGATTCGTCACGCAAATGTATATTATGCCACGCCGCAAAAATATCGCTCCTTCTTCTTAGCGGGATGACTAAATGATACCGTATATTCCGGACTACGTATTTTGACCGGCTTTGCATTAGAATAGTAAAATAGGTCGAGACTGTAAACATGCTGAAAATTTACGGGAGAGCACCTTGCTCTCCCGTTATTGGGAATAAAGGAAAAAGTAAATGCCAGGGAAAAACAGGAATAATAGAAGCCATACACTGAATTTGAGCCAGGCAGCTGAAATCTTAGAATGTATAAGCGATGGCTTTTTTGCCCTGGATCGCGAATGGCGGTTTATCTACGTTAATAACCGGGCAGCTTCCAACCTCGGATATACACCTCAAGAGCTGATTGGACAGAATATCTGGGAAAAACTCCCGAAACTTATCGGTACCGCACATGAATTCAATTATCGAAAAACGATGATGGATGGTAAGACTCGGGAATTCGAAATCCAGCAGGAACTAACCAATCTCTTCTATAACCTTCGAGTCTATCCTTGCGGAGAAGGCATCTCAGTCTACTGGCAGGACATCAGCGACCGCAAGCAAGCTAAAGAGGTCGTTCTCAGCCAGAAAAGAATACTGGAAACCATTATCGGTAATACTGAAGCTCAGCTGGCTTATCTTGACTCCCGGTTTAATTTCGTACTGGTCAATACCGCTTATGAGAAGAGCTCCGGATATAAGGCCAGCGAACTGATTGGCAAAAACCATTTCACCCTCTTCCCCAATCCGGAAAACCAGAAAATATTTGAGAAGGTGAGAACTACCGGTCAGCCGGTAACCTTCAAACAAAAGCCTTTTGAATACCCGGAGCAAGCTGAGAGAGATATTACTTACTGGGACTGGACGCTTATTCCGGTCAAGGATGATAATGGTCAAGTACAGGGGTTGGTCCTCTCTCTGGTGGATGTCACCGGGCATAAAGAAACTGAAGAAGCCCTGAAGCGATATGCCGCCGACCTGGAAGCGGTTAACAAAGAGATGGAAACCTTTAGCTACTCTGTCTCTCATGACTTACGGCAGCCTTTGCGGGCTCTGGGAAGCTTTAGCGAGCTATTACTTGAAGATTATAAGGGCAAGCTGGACGAAACCGGTAAAGATTATCTCAACCGGGTGGTAAAAGCCAGTCAGCATATGTCCCGGCTTACTGATGATATTTTGAAGCTTTCGCAGGTTACCCGGACGGAACTGCATCAGGGAAAAGTTAACCTAAGCGAGATAGCCGAGTCAATCTCCAGTGAACTTCAAGACAGCCAACCGGAACGAAAGGCTGAAATCAAGATACCCTGCATTATTATCGCCAGAGGCGACAAAGCCCTCCTGACCACAGCAATGAAGAACCTCCTGGAAAATGCCTGGAAGTTTACCCGCAAATGCCGGTTAACCCGGATAGAGATGGGAATGTTGGAAAAGGATGGGGAAAAGATTTATTATATTAAAGATAATGGGGCCGGCTTTGATATGCAGTATCAGAACCAGCTCTTCCAGCCATTTCAGCGTTTACATACCAGTAAAGATTATCCCGGCACCGGGATTGGTTTATCGATTGTCCAGAGAGTAATCAACCGGCATGGGGGCAAAATCTGGGCTGAATCCCAACCAGAAAAAGGAACTACCATCTATTTCACACTGAGCGATTGATGGAGAATATACTAATGAACGAGAAATTTGTGCTGCTGGTCGAAGATAACGAGGATGATATCGTCTTAACCCGGGCTGCTTTCCAGAGATGCCAGGTACCCAACGAGTTGATTGCAGTTTACGATGGGAGGGAAGCGCTGGACTTCATTTTTGGTCAGGGTAAATACGCCAACAGGGATACTTCCCAAATTCCAGCCATAGTTATCCTGGATTTAAAGCTGCCCTATATCAGCGGTCAGGAGGTACTCAAGCAGATACGCTTAAATAATAATGAGAAAATCAGGCGGATGCCAGTTGCAGTCTTAAGTTCTACCACCAGTCTCCGAGAGATAACCGAGTGTGAGGAATTGGGGATTAATCGCTATTATCGCAAACCAGGAAGCTTTGAACAATTTAAAAAAATCATTGATGAGATATACGATAAGTGGCTAAGATAAAACCGGCCCTCAATCTGTTTTCCGGTAATAAGAGATGCCAAGAAGTCCGGGGCCTGTGTGTACCCCCATCATCGGAGTAAATTCGGTAGTATATAGCCCGGTGCAATTGAACCTGGAAGCAATAGATTTTTTAAGCTTTTCCGCCTCTCCTGGCTCTCCGGCATGGTGGACCATGACCTGCACTTCGGCATCTTTCACCCTTTCCTCCATCATCTTCAGCATATAGGCTACGGCATTAGCTCTGGTCCGGGGTCTGGCTACAGGCATGGTTTCTCCGGTTACCGGGGAATGCTCCAGAATTGGTTTTACCTGCAGCAGAGAACCAGCCCAGGCAGCTGCCTTGCCAACCCGTCCTCCCCTCTCCAGGTAATACAGGGTATCCAGCATTGCTAACAGGCTTACTCTCCCCATTACATTCCTGGCAATACTGATGGCTTCAGCTAACCCCGCACCTCCGCTGGCAGCCCGGGCTGCCTCCAGGGCGATGAAACCCAGGGCTCCGGCTACTGACCGGCTGTCCATCACCTCTATGGTCATTTGAGGCTGTTCTTCTTGAGCCAGGTTTTTAGCCACCAGGGCAGTTTCATGGGTTTTGCTCTGCAAGCTGGTAAGCGTGATACACAGGATGCTTTCAGCTTTTTGGTTTAGCTCACGGTATGACTTCAGAAAGGCGGCGGGTGAGGCAGTTGAAGTAGTCGGCAAATCCTTTTTGAGACGCATGATTTCGTAGACTTCGGAGGGAGTAATATCAACACCGTCACGGAAGCTTTTTCCCTGATAATTGATGATGAGAGGAACAACTTCAATATCATACTGCTTAACCAGGTCTGCAGGCAAACAGCAGGTGCTATCGGTCATAACCGCAACTTTTCTCATACCGGGTTATATCCTCGCTTCTGTTATCTAAAATATCTCCGACGGAGATTGAATTACTCGCAAATTCAGGCTTTGCACGCTGTCATTCCCAAACCTTGATGAACTTCTATTTATAAGGCCGGATAGATTTCCGGCTTGAATAGCTCTGTCAGTCTTTCAAACGCAGGATTTTTTATACATTGATTATACAATTTTTTAATTCAGGGATATCGGGCGCAGGGGAGCTTTCAAGATGTTAGCTAATAATAAACTGCACCATTAATTCGTTATTTATTCCAAACAAACAAGGTGGGAATTGCCCGGAATTCAACAGTAGATTCCGGGGTAATTACAAAATATCGAAAGAAAAGCGCGACGAGGTATGTGAGCCTGGCAACTAAATTATTTAACGGACAATTGATGGACAGTAAGCTGATGCTATATCGGGTCACATTACTAATATGACCTGGCCTTCTTTAATCTTCAATTCGTAAGCTGGCTCCGGGGCCTCTGCCGGGCCTGTTAAAACCGCTCCGGTCTTTACATCAAATACTGAGCCTTTACAGGGACACTCAACCCTGTCTCCGTCCAGTATACCATTCGAAAGGAGGCAACCAAGATGCGTACAATTATTTCCTATCGCAAAATATTCCCCGTTTACATTGGATATCAATATATTCTTACCCTGCTGCGTGATACCAATCATTTCTCCGGGCTGAAGCTCTTCAATGGTTGTAATTTTTACTTCCAATTGCTTTGAATCCCCAAAATTTGATAAGGAATGTTTTTGTTATCCTCCGGTGAATCCATTCGGACTGATTATTAATATTATAGTGCACCGGTATTTTCCAGACAAATCACCGGTTACTGGTTGTACGGGGGCAGACCTACAATTTTCCCTTTGCTGAAACACCACAGGTCGTATACCGCGGTATGATAGTCTACCTTCTTTCCCTGGGCTTTCTCCCTTTCCGCTACCTTCTCTCGATGGAATTCCTTAATCTCTTCCGGTATCGGTAGATTCCCAAAATCCAGATACCGGCACGCACCCCGCGCATCCCTTACCCCCAAGACCTCATCCTTTACGGTCAGATTGGAGCTCCAGGGTGAATCATAGACCCCTGACTCAATTCCCCTGATGGTCCCGACCAGTATATCTCCGTCTCCCAACTCCAGCAGCTTGTCCACTATCGCCCTGACCTCCGCCTCCGTTACCTTCTCCTCTATCTCCACTTCTTTCATGTCAAATTCTATCTTTTGTTCCCTGACTACATCGAATATCCATTTGGCTGACCGATAGCTCATGGCATGGGACTCTTCCGTCGCTACTCCGGCCCCCTCATCTACCGTCCTGACAAACAAAGCTTCAGCCCCGGCCAGTGAAGCTACCATGGCTGAGTAGTTAATGTAAGCAAAAGCCCCACCCAAATCCAGAGGGACAGGAAAAAGAGGTACCATCTGGCAAAGCCGGCCGGTTAAAAATGTATCCTGATATCCGCATTTATCCAGGTACTCCCGAATCAACCTCGGCGATACCCGGGTCCAGGCCAAATCCTGGGTCATGTTGCCCATGAAATGCACCAGCGGAGTCAACGCTTTAATGCCCTGTTCCGCCGCAGACAGGGCATCGATAATCTGTCCCACGATATTGATGCTCAAGGGAATGGTGGCTGACGGTATCCAGCCGTGCAGGTCCATGCTTAATATCACCCCGTGGTCGGCATACCAGCCGCACACCCGGTTGTTTATCTGACTGTTCCAGATTATCTCTTCCAGCCGTGCGTTTTTGCTGTAGCTGCCGAGTACCGGGAATATCTCCAGTCCGGAGGCTGTCATCCCCGCAGCAATGGCCATTTCCATGGATAAGCCGGCTACCCCCCGGGGCGTAAAGGCCGCATTACAAGCCTCGATTATCTTCCGCGTATCCTGAATGCTGTATATCGCGATGGGATACCCGTTAAGTATCTTTTTACCGGTCCGCCGGCTTTCCTCCAACGCCTGCTGGGCCCTCTCGTATTTATGCGACCGGCTGTAGCTGTCCGTGGTTACCGGTATCAGCAGTACTCCGGACTTCTCCAACGTCTGGCATAACCTGATTTCATCCTCCAGTATCGCCGTGCCTGCCCGCGGGGAGACTACCGTCCTCCCTTCCCGCCGCAGCCGCGCCATGACCTTCCACCAGACCTTGCTGTCCGGCAGACTCTTCTGGTAGCCTATCGCATCCTCAAAGTCTACTCCCTTCCCCGTCGGCCATTCTGCCAGCCATTCCCGCCTCTTTTGCTGCAGCAGGTCTTCATCCAGACGCTTGTTCCTTACTTTGATTTCCATCTTCCCTCCGGTGCTATATTATCTCTCCTTCTTTCAACCTCTGGATATCATCCCAGTTATAACCCAGGACCTTAATCAAAACATCTTCGGTATGTTCTCCAAAGTTTGGCGCATATCCCTGTGCTGAAGGCGCTGTGGCGCTTAATTTTACCGGAACTCCCAC
>CAZIQW010000065.1:0-9230 GCA_964541585.1 uncultured Dehalococcoidales bacterium
GTATTTTACACCATCATAACGGGCCAGGTTGGCTGAAGCTTCGGACGGAGCGACAATATAATAGACTGCCAGGGCATAAGGAGTGCTGGGCAAAGAGACATCCCGGTCGATGGAAGCACCTAGTTCTTGAATTTTCTTGACAGCTTCCTCCACTGCCGATTTTACTTCTGCCTGCATTCCTTGAACGAAGTATTCTCCGGGGATTCCGATACGGAGTCCCTTAAGGTACGGAATCAGGCTTTTAGTATAGTCCGGCACATCACGGGGTGCCGAGGTGGAATCGCGGCAGTCAAAACCGGAAATACAGTTCATAACCAGAGCGGAATCGACCACGTCCTGTGTCAGAGGACCGATTTGATCGAGTGAACTGGCAAAAGCTACCAGTCCGTATCGGCTGACTCTCCCGTAGGTAGGTTTTAGTCCCGTGACGCTGCAAAAACTGGCAGGCTGACGGATGCTGCCGCCGGTATCGGAGCCCAGGGAGTAGACGGCCTCACCTGCAGCTACGGAAACTGCTGAACCGCCGCTGCTGCCTCCCGGTACCCGCTCTAAGTCCCAGGGATTATGGGTGGGGAAAAAGGCTGAGTTTTCGTTGGAAGAACCCATCGCAAACTCGTCCATATTAGATTTGCCTAACATCACCATGCCGGATTTATTGAGTTTGTCAATAACCGTAGCATTATAGGGAGGTATGAAGTTTTCCAGCATCCTTGAAGAACAGGTAGTCTTTGTGCCGCGGGTGCAGATATTATCTTTTATTATACCGGGGATGCCGGTAAGGGGGTTCATTTCGCCGGCAGCAATCAGCTTGTCAGCCTGCTGCGCTTGCTGTAAGGCCAGTTCCTCAGTAACTGTCACTAAAGCGCGTACCTTTGGTTCCGCTTGATGGATGCGTTCAATGGCGGATCTGGTCAATTCTACCGAAGAGATTTGTCTCGTCTTCAGTAACTCGTGGGCTTCATGTATAGTTAATTGCTTAATAGTCAAAGTGTCCTCATATAACGGATAAGCTAATCTTCCAGAACGATCTTAATCTTGAAGAAACCCTCTTCCCTCTGGGGTGCATTAGCCAGCACTTCATCCGGAGAAAGCGAGGGGCAGACCTCATCACATTTAATTACATTTTGCAGGGCGATAGGCTGGGCAGTAGGCGGAATATCCGCAGTATCTACTTTTTGCAGAACTTCAAAATTTTCCAGGATATTGGATAGTTGTTCCCTGAATTTCTCTATATCCTCTTCAGTGACTCCCACCCTGGCCAGTGCAGTGATATGCAGTACTTCTTCGCGGCTTAATTTCATGAACTGCCTCTTATTTCATCTTGCCAATTATAACATTCATTTTCATCCATGCGCAATGTAATCATCAATGCTGATATAATAAAGATGCGAATATGAAAGCTGCTCGTTTAGCAATTGCCATTTTTACCACCCTGGTCTATGAAGCTGTAATAATTGCCGTTATCCTGTGGGGACTGCCGGAATTGGGTATCCACATCCCCCTTTACGGCATAATTATTATCTGTATGGGTTTACTTTCCTTTGCAGTGGTTACCTATAAACTGGGCAGCCGGATACTGGAGAAGAAACCTTCCCCTGGTTTTACAAACATGATAGGTATTGAGGGAAGAGTAGTGCGGCGCTTATCTCCTCAAGGTTTTATTAAAGCACAGGGTGAAATCTGGGAGGCCAGGGCAGAAAACGGTATTATCGATAGCGGAGTTGATGTTATTGTGGTGGCGCAATCGGGGCTCAAGCTGATTGTCCGGCAAAAACCGCCTGACGGTCTTTCCTGATATTTATCTTTGAAACAATGAGATAAAGCCTGGGATTGTTTAAATTAGCCCTTGTTTCCGGACCATGTCTGGTTTTGTATTCCCCCGGTGCTTACAATATAGGAAAGTGAATACCAGTAGAATAATCCCCGCAGCCAGAATTATGATACTGAAAATACTCCAGGGAGATAACACGTTACTGATGAACTGAGACAGCCATAGCTGCATCTGCGGCGGCAGGTCCCCGGCAGGAACCAGTCCCGGAATATATTTCTTAAACAGCAGGGAAACTGCCAGACTGATAACTCCAGAGCTCAGCAAGATTATTCCCAGGGAACTGGCAACGGTCTTTACTTCCTTGACGATAAATATGGCGAGAAA
Organism: uncultured Dehalococcoidales bacterium; assembly: GCA_964541585.1. Classification (GTDB taxonomy): domain Bacteria; phylum Chloroflexota; class Dehalococcoidia; order Dehalococcoidales; family UBA3254; genus CAZIQW01. Next base: position 2,156 of record CAZIQW010000065.1, read on the forward strand.
AATCAGTACCAGGCTAACAGCAATCAGGACAAAATAGCCGGTGCGGATGTAGCTGACAATACTTTTTGCTTGCTCCAGCGTTTGAGCGGCATCATCACCGATGAAATTCCGGTCAATTTCCAGGACTGCAGGTATCAAAGAGTCGATTTGCTGTGCGATTTGGGACAGGTAAACTGCCTTTTGCGTAGAGGAGAGTCCATCATACTCTGGCGGCGGAGACTGTTCATAGGCCAGAGTCAGGTTTTTGGCGAAGTTTTGCTTGAGCGGTTCGGTTGGTATGGCCAGGTAAAAGGAATCGGTTTTGCCCAGGAGGTAGTCGTAGCCGGCATATACCGCTCTGTCCAGGTGCTCCTCCGTCCAGGGTTCCATTTCGCTCAGGGTCTTATCTATAGCTGCGAGATAAACACTCTCACCCTCGTGTAGCTGCTGGGCCATAAAATAACGAACATTAGCGGGTATGTCCAGGTGGCTTACCTGGTCGGCTGTGAATTTGGGGTTGAGAACGGTGTTGTTCAGGGTGAAGGCAAATCCGAGCAAGAACAATACAAAGAAAAGGAAGACGCTAATCAGACCTAAAGCCATGCCCCTGAGAAATTGCATCAATAATCGTCTCCAGTCAACTGACTTTACTTGGTTTCAAATTATAGCAGAACGTCGAGATCAAAGTAAAGCTGGCCGGGTTATATCGAGTTATCAGGCGGGGAAAACCGTCAACCGGATACCATTCTCGATTTGACGAATTTCTCAATAGCGGTGAAATACTGTTCCTCTCCATTAATCAATAAATCATTATGCCCGGAATAAGGAATTAAGGTGATGGATTTTTCCCTGGCTCCAGAATTTTCGTAAAGCTCCTTGCCCTCTTCGACCGGGATAATTTGGTCCCGTTCTCCATGGATTATCAAAGTCGGTATGGTGATTGACTTGATTTTTTCTTTGTTTAAAATATGGCTTCGGTTTAATCTAGCTGCTTCGGCAGGGCTCAGGAATGCACTTAAGAAGGTGAAATTGCCGGCTGCGCCGCTTTCAATAATCAATCCTTTTAGCTCATTCTGGAAATGATGGGCAATCTCTACAGCTGGAATGCTGCCCAGAGAACGTCCCATAACGAATAAATCAGGGTTATAGCCTTCCTCATTAATTATTTTTCTTAATCCTTTATAGATTTTACGGGAATCACCTGTCAAATTGGATACTGTAGGCTTGCCGTTGCTCACTCCATAACCGCGGTAATCGGCAGCAAAAAAGTTGATTCCCCGGTTAAGGTAAAACACAGATAGCCAGTCCTGGTCTAATGCAGTCTCTCCATTGCCGTGGAAATATAGAATCGAGGGAAGCTTCTTGTTGATTGTAAAAAACCGGCAGCCGATTCTAATCCCTTTCTCTACTTCGATATAATGAGAAATTGACCGTGCCACTTCCGGCTGAAAATGGTTGGCATAATCTGTAGTATAGGCCACCGGGAAGATAATTTCTAAAATCTCGAGTTTATCCAGAAAAGAGAGTTCATTTTTACCAGACATGCCTTCTTCCTCAATAGATAATTTACTTAATTTACCAGTATCGGGAGAATAATTCAATAATCGTTTACCGGGATATTTTCAAGACGAAAAACCTCCGGGCCGCATAAACAGTCCGGAGGCTGGAAACTGAAAGGTTAACCGCTCTTATTCGTTGGAATCCAGGTCACACCTGAGGCAGCGGGATGATTCTGTTACGGCATCCTTAAGACTGTACGGTAAGACTGTTTCATCAAATGTTGTTTTTCTGACTTTCAGGGGTAATTCGTGAATCGGTACTCTGGGTCTTTCCCTGGTCTCATCATCGGTGGGCGGCTTGCTCGAATATTCTATTGCCTTATAGCTATTGCGGTATACCACAGGTGATAGCTCTTCCCGGTTTAAAAACCTGATAATTGACGAAGCAGCTCTCTGGCCGGAAGCAATAGCCTCGATAGCGGTAGATGGTCCCAGAATCGCATCTCCGCAAACAAAGATTCCTTTATCATCAGCCAGTAAGGTTCTTGGATTAGCCACTATCCTGCTGTTTTTATCCCTTTGAATTCCATTAGCGCAGAGTTCCTGCGTTTCCGGTTCAAGGCCGACAGCCTCAATAAGCATATCAACATCCAGGGTGAATTCAGAACCCTTTATCGGCTCCGGAGACCTTCTTCCGCTGCTGTCAAAAGCTCTAAGAGCCAGACGAACACACTCCACTCCGGTTACACTGCCGTTTTCCCCCAAAATCCTCGTTGGGTTTGTAGCCGTATGAATATGTACACCCTCTTGTTGGGCTGCTGCAATCTCCTCTTCTTCTGCCGGCATGTCGTGAATGTTACGGCGATAGAGGATATGGACCTCTTTGGCGCCCTTACGGACAGCAACCCGGGCTGCGTCCATGGCCGAGTTGCCGCCTCCGACAATCGCTATCTTCTCTCCTATTTTTATCGGTTCGCCCAGATTAATCGCCTTGAGAAATTTCACTGAATGCAGGACGCCTTTTAATTCTTCTCCCGGAATACCTATTAAAGTGCCCCTGTGGGCTCCTACAGCGATAAGTACAGCTTTATAACCCCGGTCGAAAAGCAAGGCTATATTGGTTATACGCGTATTCAGTTTAACCTCCACGCCGAGGTTAATAACACTCTCGATTTCATGGTTCAAAATTGTCCGGGGCAGCCGATACTCGGGAACGCCTACAGCCAGCATGCCGCCGGCTACGGGAAGAGATTCAAAAACAGTGACATGATAGCCTTCAATAGTTAAATCCCAGGCTGCCGCCAAACCGGCAGGTCCGGCGCCGATGATAGCAACTTTCTCTTTTTTCCACGGTTTAATCTCCGGATGGTATTCCAGATCGTGTTCATAAGCGTAATCAGCGGCAAATCGTTTTAAATGACGGATGGCTATGCTCTCGTCTACCTGACCCCGGCGGCATTTTTTCTGACACGGGGATGGACAGATCCTGCCGATGCTCATGGGGAAGGGTAGTTTCTGCATTATAGTATGATAGGCTTCTTTGAATCTCCCATCTTTGATTAAGGAAACGTAACCTGGAATGTCAAGTCCGACAGGACAAGTGTGCTGGCATGGAGCTTTGAAAAGTGATTGACAGACAGATGAAGGACATTTCTTATCAATGATATGGGCTTCATATTCATCCCTGAAATAACGCAAAGTCGTTAACACCGGATTGGGAGCTGTTTGTCCCAGTCCGCAAATCGAAGCGGCCTTGACCAGTCCGGTAAGCTCTTCCAGTGTACGAAGGTCTTCCAGTCCGGCTTTCCCTTCAGAAATCTTGCGGAGGATTTCATACATCTTGGGGATACCAACCCGGCAGGAAATACATTTGCCGCAAGATTCGTCCTTGGTGAAGTCCAAAAAGTATTTCGCTACATCTACCATGCAGCTGTCTTCATCCATCACCACAACTCCACCTGAGCCCATAATTGCCCCCAGCGGTGGAATTGCTTCGTAATCAACAGGGGTATTCAGGTAACCAGCAGGAATCACCCCACCGGAAGGCCCTCCCAGCTGTACCCCTTTGAATTTCTTATCGTTTTGTATGCCGCCTCCAAGCTCAAAAATAATCTGGCCCAGGGTGGTCCCCATGGGTACTTCAATCAGCCCGGTGTCTTTTACTTTGCCTACCAGACAGAAAGTCTTGGTACCTTTACAATTCTCGTTGCCTACACTGGCAAACCATTCGGCGCCGTTCATTATGATTAACGGAACATTGGACCAGGTCTCTACATTGGTAAGAGTGGTTGGTTTACCGTATAATCCTTCATTTGCTGGGAAGGGCGGGCGCTGCCGGGGGTTACCCCTTTTCCCTTCGATTGAAGTGAGAAGAGCCGTTTCTTCGCCGCAAACAAAAGCTCCGGCTCCGGGGAAGATTTCAAGATCGAAATTGAATCCTGTTCCCAGAATGTTATTGCCCAGGAGACCGTATTTCCTGGCTTCGCTAATCGCATGGTTCAGCGTTTCAATGGCCAGGGGGTATTCAGCTCGTACATAAGCATAACCTTTTTTCACATTACCGATACAATAAGCGCCGATAGCCATGCCTTCGATGATAGAATGAGGGTTGCCTTCCAGTACGGCGCGATTCATATAAGCGCCGGGGTCGCCCTCATCCCCGTTGCAGACCACATACTTAACATCCCCTTTAGCGGCTCTCACGAAGCCCCATTTGGTAGCCGTGGGAAATCCGGCTCCGCCTCTCCCTCTCAAACCGGATTTCTTGATTTCGTCGAGGACATCTTCCGGGTTCATTTCTGTGATGGATTTTGCCAGAGCCATGTATCCGCCCCGGGCAATGTATTCTTCAATGCTTCTGGGATCTATGTCCTGATTGCGCAGCACACGAATTACCTGTAATTTAAAACGGGGGCTGTTGACATCCATTGTCCATTCATCAACAATTTTACCGCCGACAAAGTGTTCTTCGATTACCCTTGAGACTTTATCTTCAGTCAGGCTGTGATAGATAACTTTGCCTGTCTGTGGATGGATTACGGTAACCGTAGGCTCTTTTCCACAATGACCGATACAGGTAGCCCTGGAGACGATTACATCCGATAATCCGCGGCTTGTAATCTCATTCTCAAAAGCTGCCAGGGTTTTATTAGCCCCGGACGAAATGCCGCAGGTACCCAGATGCACCTTTACCTGTATTTTGGACTCATTTTCAGCAAGCCTGGCGATAATCTGCCCGGCCAACTCTTGTAATTCTCCCATTGATGCCAGTGGTTTCATTTACCATCTCCTATTCATAGCGGCTCAGGATATCCTTCAGCTGAAGGGGTTTAACCTTCCGGTACACATCTTCTCCGATGGCAATCACCGGAGACAGCCCACAGCAGCCCAGACACCTGACCATATCCAGGGAGAACTTACCATCTTCAGTAATTCCCCCGGGTACCAGCTTGAAAGCTCTCTTTAACTGGTCGAGGATTTTCTGACCGCCTTTTACATAGCAGGCGGTACCTTTACAGACCTGAATAACATATTTACCTTTCGGGACTACAGTGAAGAAGTGGTAGAAGCTTAAGATGTTGTACAGCCTGCTGAGAGAAATGTTTAATTCGCTGGATATCAGTTCCAGCACTGGCAGAGGCAAATAACCGCATAATTCTTGTGCCTGCTGCAGGATACGGATCGGGGCTCCGCTTGTATCCCGATTGCTGTCAATGATGTTTTGCAGTTTATAGAACAGCTGAAGCTTCTTTTCTTCGTTCTCAAATCCCTTGATAGTTCCGGTCAAGGCAGGAAGTACGATAGTCATTTTTATCCTCCCGTTTTTGCTATTATCTTGTAAAGCTATTTTCCGCCAGTTTAATGTGAACTGTAACGGGTAATTATCTCGATTACCTTCTCAATGTCTTTATTAGATCTATCCGTATAATGGGTGTGTAACAGATGGTGTGATTTCTGCCCCAGCGGTGTGACGAGGAAATCTCTATATACATTGATAATAGACGGATTCTGGTGTGACCGGCGTACCGGTAAGGATTTATCCTCTTTATACAGCGTTTCACCGCGAAGGCTTCTTAAAGCCAAATCATATCCGATTGGCTGCCCGCCGCCGCCGACGCAGCCGCCCGGGCAGGCCATGATTTCAATGAAATGATAAGGCGATTTGCCGGCTTTAATTTCTTCCAGAAGTCGCCTGGCATTACCTAATCCGTGAGCTACTGCCACTTGAACTTTCATCCCGTTTATATCAACTGTAGCCTCTCTAATTCCGGACATACCTCTCACAGGTTCGATATCAATTGTCTCCAGCTCGTTTCCGGTTAACAGTTTATAAGCTGAACGTATTGCAGCTTCCATAACACCCCCGGTGACGCCAAATATGGTGGCTGCGCCGGAGTAAGCTCCCATTAATTCCTCGGCGGGTCTATCCGGCAGTGTGGTAAAGTCAATCCCGGCCTGTCGTATCATGCGGGCAAGCTCTCGGGTAGTCAATACATAATCCACATCACGATAGCCGCTGCTGCACATTTCAGGCCTTTGTGCTTCAAATTTCTTGGCAGTACAGGGCATCACGGATACCGATACAATTTTCTCCGGATTTATACCGGCCTTTTCAGCGAAGTAAGTCTTGGCTAAAGCCCCGAACATTTGCTGGGGTGATTTGCAGCTGGATACGTTAGGAGCCAGGGCAGGATAAAAATGCTCCATGAATTTAATCCAGGCGGGACAGCAGGAAGTAATCATTGGCAGGGTGCCGCCTTCCTGTATCCTTTTAATCAGCTCGCTGCCTTCTTCCATGATGGTTAAATCAGCGGTAAAGTTCGTATCAAAAACTGAATCGAATCCTAGTTTCCTTAAGGCGGCATGCATTTTCCCGGCGACCAGTGTCCCCTTGGGTAATCCTAATTCTTCTCCCAGGGCTGCACGGACTGCCGGGGCTTCCTGAACTACTACATGTTTATCAGGATCGTCAATCGCTTTCCATACTTCATCGATGTGGGGTTTTTCAGTGATGGCGGCAACAGGACAAACATGAATGCATTGGCCGCAGTTAACACATTGTCCGTTACCCAGCCCTTCCTGCATTCCGGTTATGACAGTCAATTCGGAGCCCCGGTTGGCAAAATCTATAGCCTCGACAGTCTGTATATCGCTGCAAACACGAACGCATCTTCCACAAAGAATGCACTTATTAGGATTTCGGATTATTGCCGGGCTGGACTCATCACACGGCTGATTGGGTATATTGGCATCAAAGCGGACTTCTTTGACTCCAAGATTAGAAGCCAGAGTCTTGAGTTCGCAGTTTGAGCTTCTCTCGCAGGTGAAACAATCCGCCGGATGGTTGGATAAAAGCAATTCAACCAGCATTTTCCGGATATTTCTCAGAAGTGGAGTATTGGTATGTACCTTGATGTTCGGCTGTACCTGACGCACACAGGAACGGGTGACCGAACGCTCTCCCTCAACCTCAACTACACATATACCGCAGGCTCCATGGGGAGTCAGTCCCTCAAGGTAACAGAGTCTTGGAATATCAATATTAATCTGTTTTAGATCGGAAGAGCACACGTCTGAACTCCAGTCACCGCTCATTA
>CAZIQW010000066.1:0-5208 GCA_964541585.1 uncultured Dehalococcoidales bacterium
GGACATGGAAGCACAAAATAAGTATTATCATGACAGATGCTACCAAATAACGCTCTTCATTTCCTGGCCGAACAATCAGGCATAAGGCTGGACAAATACATCAGTGAAAAGTGTCCGGAGCTATCACGCACTCACGCCCAGAAACTGATTGCGAGCGGGGATATTACTGTCAATGGAAAACTTGCCAGACCCAGTCAAAGTTTGCATTCAGGCGATAAAGTTGACATTGTAATACCTCCGCCTACCCCCACCACACTCAGTCCAGAAGCCATACCCTTGAAAATCGTCTTTGAGGACAAAGACCTGATGGTAGTGGACAAGCCTGCCGGATTGACTGTCCACCCCGCCCCGGGGCACTATACCGGCACGCTAGTCAACGCTATCCTGGCATGCATCCCTGATCTGGAGACTGGGGAAACCATTCGGCCAGGCATCGTGCACCGGCTGGATAAAGATACTTCCGGCCTCATTATCATCGCTAAAAACAGTACGGCGCACATGAAGCTGGCAGAACAGTTTAAAAATCGTTCCATTATCAAAGCGTATCTAACCCTGGTCCAGGGACGACTCACGCCTCAGGAGGGTATCATCGACGCCAGTATAGGACGGGATCCTCGCAATCGCAAGCGTATGGCGGTGGTATCCCAGGGACGCCCTGCCAGGACAGAGTACAAGGTGATAAAATATATTGACAACTACTCCTTGCTGGAAGTCAGACCGAAAACCGGCCGAACTCACCAGATAAGGGTCCATCTGGCAGCCATAGGGTTCCCCATAGTAGGCGATGCGATATATGGAGCCAAATCAGACTATTTATCCCGACAATTCCTGCATGCCTTTAAGCTGGGATTTAAACTACCCTCTACAGGAGAATACCGCGAATTCGAATCTGAATTGCCGGCGGACCTGGCCCAATCACTCTCAGATGTAGCCGAGAAACGCAAGAAGTGAGATAATAGAGAAAATACCGTACAACCGGCGCCAGAAATGCTTATCATGACCAGGTGTCGGCTGTATTCTGACGGTATCTAAAGTCGAGCTTTTTAAATCTTGTATTGAGGGTAAGAAATGGTTATCCAAACCAGGGAGCTATGTCCGAACTGCATTGACTTCACCGATGTTAATGAAGAACTGAAGGTTATCCGTGATGATGAGATATACCTGATAGAGAAGGTGACCCGCTACTGTCAGGAATGTCACCAGGAGCTGGGCAATACCGTAACTTTAAGATTCAAACGCCGGATGGGGTAATGAATTTATACTACAATATAGAAAGGAATCATCTATGGACACGCCGGTAAGAGTACGCTATGCTCCCAGCCCTACGGGTTTCCCCCATGTAGGCAATATCCGGACCGCCCTGTTTAACTGGCTTTTCGCCAGGCACACCGGCGGTAAATTTGTGGTCCGCATTGAAGATACGGATGTAGCCCGCACCGTGCCGGGAGCGCTGGAGGCAATTCTGGACAGCCTGCGCTGGCTGGGAATGGACTGGGACGAAGGACCGGAAATCGGGGGCAGCCATGCGCCTTACTTCCAATCACAACGCCTGCCGGTTTACCAGGAAGTGGCAGAGCGTCTCTTAAAAGAGGGATATGCTTATTACTGCTATTGTTCTCCAGAAAGGCTAGATTCCATGCGTGCAGAGCAGCAGAGGCAAAAACTCCCTCTCGGGTACGACAGATATTGCCGCTGCCTGACAGAAGAGGACCATAACCGGAAGACGGTTGAGGGCATTAAGCCGGTCATCCGCTTTAAAACCCCGATGGAAGGACAGACCCGGTTCCAGGACCTTCTTAGAGGTGAAGTTGTCTTTGAAAATAATACTCTGGATGATTTTGTTCTGATGAAATCGGATGGCTATCCAACTTATCATCTGGCCAATATTATCGACGACCATTTGATGGAAATCTCTCACGTCTTACGGGCGGAAGAATGGCTATCCAGCACCCCCAAACATATCATGCTCTACAATGCATTAGGTTATGAACCTCCGCAATTCGCTCATTTGCCGATGATCCTGGGACCTGACCGCAGTAAATTAAGCAAGCGGCACGGGGCCACTGCTTTAACTGAATACCGGGAGCAGGGATACCTGCCGGAAACGATGTTGAATTTCCTGGCTTTATTGGGCTGGTCTCTGGATGAGAAGACCGAGATTTTCTCCCGCAAGGAGCTGATTAATTATTTCTCCCTGGAGCGAATCAGCCGGACGGCGGCTATTTTCAATAAGGAAAAGCTGGACTGGATGAACGGTATGTATATCCGCAGCCTTTCGGTAGACGATTTGACAGGCAGGGTATTTCCCTTTCTGGAAAAGTATCTACCGTCTGAAATCAAGCGGCCTTTAGATATTAACTACGTGCGGCAAATCGTGCCCCTGATAAGGGAGAGGATATTCACTCTGAAAGAAGCGGCTACCTATGCTGATTTCTTCTTTTTAGATAAGCTGGAATATGATTCCGCGATGCTTGCAGGCAAGAAGATGACCGCAGAAACCACGTTAACGGCTTTAAAAAGAGCGGAAGAAAAACTGTCTTCACTGGAAAACTTCAGCCAGGATGTGTTGGAAGCTGCTCTCCGTCATCTCGCCGATGACCTGGGGATAAAAACGGGACAGCTCTTTAACCCGTTGCGGGTAGCTACTACCGCTCGTGAAGCCGCGCCGCCGCTCTTTGAAACGATGGCAGTCCTGGGAAAAGAAAGATGCCTCGAAAGAATCCATGCCGCGCTTGAAAAGCTAGCCGGCAAGTAATGCTGGCAAGATAGAAAAGGAAATAGTAAGGAAGACAATATGAACGAGACTAACTCAACAACCTCCGGTGACTTCATACGGGATATTGTCCGCAAGGATATCGAGAATAACAAAAACGGCGGACGGGTACAGACCCGGTTTCCTCCAGAGCCTAACGGATATTTACACATCGGGCATGCCAGGGCAATCTGGATTGACTTCGGTATCGCAGAAGAATTCGGGGGCAAATGTAACCTGCGTTTCGATGATACCAATCCGGTTAAGGAAGAGCAGGAATACATCAACGCCATTATCCGGGACATCCGCTGGTTAGGATATGACTGGGATGACCGTTTATATTACGCTTCGAGCTACTTCGAGCAGATGTACCAATATGCTTTACAGCTTATCGAGGCCGGTAAAGCCTATGTTGATGATTTGACCGCTGAGCAGATTCGAGAATATCGCGGCACCCTGACCGATCCCGGTAAATCCAGCCCTTACCGGGACCGCCCGGTGGCGGAAAACCTTGATTTGTTCAAACGCATGCGAGCCGGCGAATTTCCGGACGGCTCACGGGTTTTACGGGCGAAGATAGATATGGCCTCCCCCAATATAAACCTGCGCGATCCGGTCATGTACCGTATACTGCATGCTACGCATCCGCACACAGGTGATAAATGGTGCATCTACCCCATGTATGACTGGGCACACGGCATTGAGGACTCTATCGAGGGTATAACCCATTCTCTTTGTACGCTGGAATTTGAAGGCCACCGTCCACTGTATGACTGGTTTTTAGATCAGCTTGGTATCTTTCATCCTCAGCAAATCGAGTTCGCCAGGCTTAATTTCACCTATACTGTCATGAGCAAGCGCTTTTTCAATCGGATGATACAAGAAGGCATAGTGCGCGGGTTTGATGATCCGCGGTTACCGACCCTGTCGGGAGTACGCCGGCGCGGTTATCCCCCGGAGGCTCTCATCAACGTATGCAGGATATTAGGCGTGGCCAAGACTAATAGCACCGCCGATTTGGCCTTGCTGGAGCATTGTGTCCGCGAGGAACTGAATAAACAATCGCCGCGGGTGATGGGCGTGCTGCGTCCACTGCGTCTGGTAATTGACAACTATCCTGAAGATCAGGTGGAAGAGCTCGACGCAGTAAATAACCCGGAGGATCCGGCCTCGGGAACACGCAAAGTGCAGTTTTCACGGGTTCTCTATATCGAACAGGAAGATTTCCGCGAAGTGCCGCCGCCCAAGTACTACCGCCTGGCGCCAGGCCGTGAGGTAAGGCTACGATATGCTTATTTTATTACTTGTGTGCGTGTAGAAAAAGATCCCCAAACGGGTGAGGTAATCGAGCTGCATTGTACCTATGACCCGGCGACACGCAGCGGCAATGCCCCGGATGGCCGTAAGGTTAAGTCTACAATACACTGGGTTTCAGCCGCGCATGCGCTTGAAGCTGAAGTGCGTTTGTATGAAAACCTGTTCACCAAAGAAGACCCCACCGACGTGGAAGAAGGGGCTGATTTCATGTCTAATGTCAACCGGAATTCCCTCGAGGTACTAACCTCCTGCCGGGTAGAACCTTCTCTCGCCGGAGCCTCTCCGGGCAACCGGTATCAGTTCGAGAGGGTAGGCTATTTCTGCGTCGACCCCGATACTACCCCGGAAAAACTCGTATTTAACCGGACGGTATCTTTACGGGATGAATGGGCAAAGATACAAAAGCAGCAGAAATAAGACCTTTTCCAAACTCGAAACAATAAACGAACAAAATGCAAAAATCAAAATTCAAAGGTCAAAATTACAGGTCAAAATTACAGGTCAAAATTCAAAAGGGAGAGAAAGAGTTGAATAAGATGTAAGATTCAAGAATCAGGAAACCCTTACCCATTCTTGAATCCTGAATCCTGGTTATGGTAACTTGTACCCTGGTTATTGTTTGTTTATTGTTTCTTGTAATTTGGTTATTTCGCCTTTGAATTTTGACCTTTGAATTTTGAATTATTATCGTTTGTTTCGAATCTCGCGATTCGAGTTCAGGATTTCTCCTGATTCATGCCACAACTATCCAGAAACGGTATTACAACAGGGGAGGGAATTGAGCTCTTCTCTGATTATAGCTTGCAGTGGAGAGGGAAACCGTGGAAACAGGGAGGCGACTGGATAAAGATAGAGCGGTCAGGACTTTTGTTCAGAACTATGAACAGCTAACGCGTTTGCCCCTAATTACCGATGCCGAGATGGAATGGCTATACGGCGCAGAAATGACGGCCGCTATTGCGGAGCTGGAAGAGGCTAACCGCCGGGGAAAAATCTGTTCTCAATGCATCAGCAGGTGCTGTCCGATGGTAAATTGCGAGATATACTCTCCTGAACTAAGCTGCTGCCCGATTCAATCCTTCCGCCCGGTACTATGCCGGGTGCACTTCTGCAACAAATTCGCCATTACACACGGCTTA
>CAZIQW010000066.1:5218-9196 GCA_964541585.1 uncultured Dehalococcoidales bacterium
GGAGTTCAGACGTGTGCTCTTCCGATCTGCTTAATTGTAAAAGAGATAGGCGATATTTTCCTCGATGGACTGCTGGAAATAGAGCGCCAGCGCAGCAACAAATACGGTCTTTTCGATACCCCGCCGATATTCCAATATGCCCCCGGACTGGTGAAAGTCATCAGTCAGTGGATAAATAAAGTAAAAGAGGGCAGACTGGAGGAAAAAACCGCTTTAAATTTAATTCAGGCTGAGGCTGAAAAATTCCGTACTATTCAACCGGGAACAACGTAAAATGAAGGTTCTGGAGAATCTGCGAGTTCTTGACATTACAGACGAAAAGGGGATACTCTGCTCCAAGCTGCTATCAGACATGGGAGCAGAAGTCATCCGCGTTGAAAAGCCGGGACAGGAGATGGCCCCTATCTACGCAAACGCCGGGAAGCGTTGCATTAGTTTGAATATAGAAACAGACAAGGGGCAGGGATTAATCAGGCAGCTGGTAAAAAAATTTGATATTTTAATCGAGAGCTTTCCTCCTGGACACCTGAACTCGCTGGGGCTTGGCTACGATGAAATCATCCGGATTAATCCGCAGCTAATAATGGCCTCCATAACCGATTTCGGCCAAAATGGGCCTTACCGGGACTATAAGTCATCGGACCTGGTTGCCAGCGCCCTCGGCGGCCAGATGTATGTTTGCGGCGAACCGGACCAACCTCCTTTGAAGCCCTTCGGCCCTCAAGCTAATTCCACCGCCTGTCTCTTTGCCGCCAATGGTATCTTACTGGCCCTTCAGCAGAGGCATTTATCAAACCGGGGACAATATATCGATATTTCCATACACGAATGCACAGCAGCTACTCTGGACCATGTGCTGGTGCGTTATTTGTATGAGGGGGCAACGGCAGAGAGGCAGGGCAGTCTTTACTGGAATAACGCCTTTCGTATTTTCCCCTGTAAGGACGGTCTTATTCTGCTTTCTTTATTGTACCAGTGGGAGACGCTGGTAGGGTGGCTTGACTCCGAAGGTATGGCAGGAGATTTGACGGATGCAGAATGGAGAGATGAAGCCAAACGTACTCAGAACATAGACCACATTATTGAGATACTGGAAAGATGGACTTTAAACCATACTGTGGAGGAGTTGATGGAGACCGGCCAACTGATGCGCTTTCCCTGGGCTAACGTTGCCTCAATTCCTGAAGTGGTAAAAAATCCCCAGCTTGATGAGAGGAGCTTCTTCAGTCAAATAGTCGGTCCCGAGCCGGAGAAACGATGTGAAGAACCGGAAAAAAGGTTATAAATAATCTTCTCTGAAGCTGTGAGTACCAGCAAAATTGTACAGGTCGTCAATCTTCTGGATAATCTGCCCCCCATTCTCCAGAAAGACTTCCAGGCTGTGATTCAAAGAACAGCATCTATCTGGTTTAACCTTTCCAGAATTTCATCATGGTCAAGCCGGATTGATTTCATTATTGTGGACCGACTGTAGTACATTTAGTACCCCCGAACATCCTGAACGTCTATTTATATTCTATCCTCAATAACACGATGCCTGTTGCATTGACCATATTACCCTTCATATAATGTTGGGCTTTATGATTCATATCTTTTCGAAAGGATAATCCGGTTTAAACATCCAGCATTGATTTGTCGCTCCCAATAACAATTTTTGTATTAATTGAAATAATACATCAAATATTTTTGTTGCCACTATATGTTAAGTATGATATACTGGGTAAATAGTGAAAAATATGTATCCGGAAAGGGGTTAGTTTTGGCAGATACCAGTTCAATTAAACAATTATTAGAGGCCGGAGCTCATTTCGGTCACCAGGCCAGCGGCTGGCATCCCAGGATGAAGAAGTATATCTTCACCAAACGCAACGGTATTCATATAATCGACCTGGAGCAGACTGTTAAACTGCTGGTTAAAGCCCAGGAATTCACCAAGGAAATAGTGGCTGATGGCGGTACCATTCTCTTCATCGGCACCAAAAAGCAGGCCCAGGAGTCAGTCGAGACTGAAGCTAAACGCTGCGGCATGTACTATGTAAATACACGCTGGCTGGGCGGCACACTTACCAATTTCAGTACCATTCAATCCAGAATTGACTATCTGGTCCGTCTGGAAGACCAGAGGGCCAAGGGCGAATTCGGCCGCCTGCCCAAGAAGGAAGCTTCAAAGCTGGATGAGCAAATCATCAGACTGAACCGTCAGCTAGGCGGCATCAAAGAGATGACCAAGCTGCCCAGCGCGATGTTTATCATTGATCCTACCAAGGACAAGAATGCCTTATTCGAAGCTAATCGCATGGGTATACCGGTGATGGGGATTTGTGATACCAACTGTAACCCTGATGAGCTGGATATAGTTATTCCAGCTAATGATGATGCTATCCGCGCTGTTAAATTTATATGCGCCAGAATTGCCGATGCCGTCATCGAGGGTAAAGGCATCCAGGTAATCGTGCCTAAAGAAGAGGAAGCCGAAGCGCCAGAAGCAGAATCAGAAGAGCTTGCAGTCCCTACGGAAATGGACGCCGCTGCGCAAGAAAAACCTGATACCGACACTCTTGATGAATAAACGATTGGGGGATAATTTGGAAATTACAACTGAGCAAATTAAAAAATTAAGAGAAGAGTCCGGCGCCGGTGTTATGGATTGCCGGAATGCTCTAAAACAAGCTAACGGGGACAAAGCCCTGGCCCTGGAGACATTAAAGGAGCAGGGTCTGGTGAAAGCCCAGAAGAAAGAGGGAAGGACCGCCAAACAAGGGCTGGTTGTCTCTTACATCCATGGTGGGGGGCGCATTGGAGCGCTGGTAGAAGTGAATTGTGAGACTGATTTTGTAGCCCGGACACCTGACTTTCAGGAACTGGCGCACAACATCGCCATGCAGGTAGCTGCAATGGCTCCCGATTATCTATCCAAGGATTCCTGCCCCGCCGATGAAGAAATAGACTTTCAGAACGTTTGTCTGTTACTGCAACCCTATATTAAAGACCCTACCAAAACAGTACAAGACCTCGTAACCGAGCTTATTGCCAAGACCGGTGAAAATATCCTTATAAGCCGTTTTGCCAGATTCGAATTAGGCAAATAACACATAACTGATCAGGATTAAGACCGCCACTCTGGAAATTCCCGGGTGACGGTCTTAGCATATATGTTATAATAGAGTTAATTTCAAGGCTCAAATTTGCTGCAAAATTATCAGTAATTGGCAGTTGTTATCAGTGGCACACAGAAAAGTGTCTAAAAACTATTAACCAACTACCACTTTACAGAGGCGGAAGGAAAATGCCCGTAAACAAATACAGGAGAGTGCTGCTTAAACTAAGCGGGGAAGCTTTTGCCGGAAAATCCGATTACGGCATTGACCCTGCTGTTTTATCCCACATTGCCAGCCAGATAAAAACTGTTTCCGGGACGGGTATCCAGATAGCCGTTGTCGTAGGGGGCGGTAATATCTGGAGAGGTGCAGATGTATCCCGAAACGGCATGGACCGGGTTACTGCCGATTATGCAGGAATGCTGGCGACTATCATCAACGGGCTGGCCCTCCAGGATGCACTGGAAAAGCTCGGGGTTGTCACCCGCACCCAGTCCGCAATTGAAGTACATCAGGTGGCTGAAGCCTTCATTCGCCGCCGCGCAGTGCGCCATCTGGAAAAGGGGAGAGTCGTTATCTTTGCCGCCGGTACCGGTAATCCCTACATGACCACTGATACGGCAGCAGCACTGCGCGCCATCGAGATTGAAGCTGAGGTACTACTGATGGCCAAAAACAACGTGGACGGCATTTACAGTGCAGATCCTCAGAAAGACCGGAATGCCGTTAAATTTGACCGCCTTACGCATCTGGAAGCGATGAATTTACGCCTGAGAGTGATGGATTCCACAGCTTTTTCCTTATGTCTGGAAAAGAGATTACCTATAGTAGTGTTCGACGTCGAAAGTCCCGGCGGCATTGTGCGTGCCGCCAGCGGTGA
>CAZIQW010000067.1:0-9193 GCA_964541585.1 uncultured Dehalococcoidales bacterium
TTCGTCACCATCGACTGGTTTTTCCAGCTATTACGGGTTAATACCTTATATTTTATTTCTCTTTCTGGCGGGTATTCTGGCTGATGATATTAGCCGCCGCTCAAATGCGATAATCGGAGCTATCTCAGTCGGAATCGGATTTATGGCCGTTGGACTTTTTACGGGTTCTCTTCAGTTGGTGGTAATTCAGACCTTTCTGGTTGGAGGCTATGCTTTCCTGGACGCATTCACCTGGATTATTGCTGCTGATGCCTCAGGAGGACGAAAAATCCCTTTGTTTTACGGTGCGGTATTGGGAACTAATATTCTGGCGATTCTGGCAGGGGTGCTGCTTTGTGAAAGGATTGCAGAATTGGCAGCAAATTCAGAAATATTGACTATTAGTTTGGCCGGCATATTGGCATTTGTTTCCCTGGCTTTTATTATCCGGTTAAAAGAATCTCGAAATTACGAAGTCCCGACAGTCAATAATTTGATTTCAGATTCTCTTGAACCGATAATCAGCAAGTTTGGATTAACGCCCCGAGAATCAGAGGTTGTAAAGCTACTTATTGCCGGAGCTGGTACCCAAGATATGCTGGAAAAACTGGTTATCGCTCCGGATACGCTGAAAAGTCATCTCCGCAGTATCTATCACAAGGCAGGAGTCCGCAACAGACTGGAGTTAATCATGGCTGTCATGAACGATTGCAACCGGCCTGATAAATAAGAAAATGTTTTATTTATTTCCGTTTAACATCCGGACGTTTGTCTTTAGTTTCAGGTCTCGATAATTCTTTGGTCTGTTTTCCCTGTACCAGGATGCCTGAAGTATAAGGCCCTGCGGCAAATATTCCCTGAGAATAGATTCCTAAAGAAAACACCCCGGTAGAATATATGCCCAGAGAAAAAATACCGGCAGAATAGACTCCTACAGAGAACACTCCGGCCGAGATAAATCCAATATTGAAAAAACCCCCGGCAAAAACCCCGGCAGCAAAATTTGCTGCAGCAAAGACCCCCAGGGCAAAACTTCCCGCAGCAAAATAAGCTGATGCAAATTCACCGGCATCAGAACCCAAATTCAAGACAATACCGATAATCAAGAGAATTATTGCCAGCACCCAGGGGAAAATATAAGTCAACCGACGCCGGTTCAGGTACATAAGCATGGCTCCTTTGCATGCAGTCCTGTATATTATTACACATTTGATGTAAATAGTGAAACATAACCTAATCAGCATATTGAAAGATGTTTATCAAAACATGGCGGATATTTACTGGAAATTAACCGGAGATTAACTGGCTGCTGGTATTATGGCTTTCGACAGGGAACTATTTTTTCGCCGGACTTATGTATCCGGTTGAATGCAGTAGCTGCCAGACAGTAATTGAAGTAGCTAAACGAGAGATAGAAGAGTTGATAGCCGGTTCAGCAGATAAGAACGAAATTAAAAGCCTCTCTGAGCTTGGAAAGACTTGTGGTCCAAATGATGCAGGTTTTCGGTCCAGCCTGGAACATGTATTAAGTGAGATTAAGCGGGTTGAGTTGAAATTGCAGCTCAGGGTAAGGAGTTTACGGAAAGAAAACTCCTCCGAAGACGCCAAATTCCGCGGCCTCTATATCTCGGATGCGGAAGTCGACGCCATTTTGAATGATTGTGACCTGCAGGTGGAAAGCCGAGGTTCCCTTTCAATACCGGCGGATTTTAAGGAAGCGGCAGAACCGGTATGTCCAATGGAACAGAGCATTGAACAGAGCATCGAGAAAAAGAAGCAGGAAACCCGGGGGGTTGAACTGCGACTGGATGTTTTAAGAGACCTTTTCCGTCTTTCACAATTTGATATCAATACGCTCCTGGTCTGCCTGTTGCCGGAAATAGATTTAAGGTATCAGCGAATTTTTGCCTATTTACAGGATGATATCACCAGAAAACTGCCCACTGTTGATCTGGTGTTACAGCTACTTTGTAATTCCCCGGAGAGCCGGATAAAAGCGCGAGAACACTTCTTTGCGGGAAGTCCGCTTATCGCTTCAGAACTTATTCACGTTCAGGAAGACCATACATCAGGGCCAGTGCCCCTATTAGGCAGATTTCTCAGCCTGGATGAGCGTATTACCAACTATCTTCTCGATATCGAACAGATTGACAACCACATATCAGAGATTGCTGTTTTGTGCCGACCGAAAAGTAAGCTGGCGGATGTGGTATTACCGGAAGAATTGAAAAGCCGATTAAACCGGATAATACTCAGGTTTAAAAATCAGGGTGTACTTTACTGTCTGTCCGGGATAGACAATACCCTGAACCAGATGCTGGTGGAAGCGATTTGTACCGAGGCAGATGTTCCTTTACTGCAACTGGACCTGTCCAACCTGACCACTGTAGATACTCCCCCTGAAATCCTGCTGTCTCGCGTGTTCCGGGAAGGCCGTTTACAAAATGCCGCTATATTTATTAGCGAATTTTCTTTTCTCTTACAGGAGCAAAAGGAAGACCACCGGCTCTATAAGCGGGTGATTCGGGAATTACATGATTATCCGCAATGGGTATTTATATCTGCGGAGAAAGAATGGCGCTCAGGAGAAGTTAAGGGTAATAAACCCATCTTTAATATAGATTTATCGGCCGTGTCTTATCCCGAGCGCTGGAAGATCTGGGATCAATTTACAAAAGATGAACCTAAAATGGCTGCGGATGTTAATCTGAAAGAAATAGCCGGCAAGTTTAAATTCACCAGCGGCCAAATTAATTCTGCAATCGACCTGGCGCGAAATATGGCACTCTGGCGCGACCCGTTAAATGAAATAATCACCAGTGAAGATCTCCACGCAGCTTGCCGAAAGCAGTCCAGAGAGAAACTTAATTCACTGGCAAGGAAAATCAAGCCAAATTACCGCTGGGAGGATATTATTTTACCATCCGACCAGATGGAACAGCTTCGAGAAATAGCCAACTATGTCGCTCAATACCATACGGTATATAGTGATTGGGGCTTTGGCCGCAAATTGTCTACTGGAAAAGGTTTGAATGTGATGTTCGCCGGTGTTTCGGGAACCGGTAAAACTATGGCGGCGGAAGTTATCGCATCCGCGTTGGGGATTGATCTGTATAAAATCGATTTATCCAACATTGTAAGCAAGTATATTGGAGAAACCGAGAAGAATCTGGACCGAATTTTCCATGAGGGTCAGGCTTCGAATGCAATTTTGTTCTTCGATGAAGCGGATGCTTTGTTTGGGAAACGGTCTGAGGTTCGTGACTCCCATGACCGTTACGCCAACATAGAGGTGGCCTATCTGTTACAGAAGATGGATGAATACGAAGGCATAGTAATACTGGCTACCAATCTGCGTAAGAATATGGACGAAGCTTTTGCGCGCCGCATGCATTATACACTGGAGTTTCCCATTCCAGAAGAAGCCGACCGTTACCGGATCTGGCAAAACATCTTCCCATCTGAAGCACCATTATCTAAAGACCTGGACCTGAAGTTTATGGCCAGGCAATTCAAGATTACCGGTGGAAATATCAGGAATATTGCTTTAAACGCAGCCTTTCTGGCGACGATGAATGGCGGGGTCATTGAGACTACAGCCCTGATACGAGCTACTAAGAGAGAGTTTCAAAAAATCGGCAAATTATGCACTGAAGGTGATTTTGCCCAGTATTTTGAACTGGTGAAAACCTGAAAATTGGAGGAGGAAAGCAATGACGCAACCTCAACGAATGAAAGAAGAGAATATCCGCAAGGCAGAAAGCAAACATCGGAATAACCAGCCGCTTTCCAGAGAATCACACGAGATGGATCGGCAGTTGAATGAAGAGAAAACCGGTTTGATATCCAGGCTTGAAACCGGGAACCAGGCAGCTTTGTTAATGAATACTGAATCCAGTGAAGCACGGACGCAGGTAGCTTTCCAGCTTCAACGTACGTATGGTAATGCTTATGTGCAGCGTTTGCTTAACTCCGGCATGGTTCAGCGTCAGTCCGAGGAAGAGGAAGAGCCGGTCCAAATGAAGGTGCAGCGGCAGGAAGAAGAAGAGGAATTACAGATGAATGTAATGCGGCAGGAGGAAGAAGAGGAGCTGCAGGCTAAGAAGGACTGAGCGTAGATTGAGGCGCAGAAAAAATTTAAGGTTGACAAATTTAAAAATTCTGAGGAAAGAGTCGGGATAGTTATCTTCAATGCGAGCTTCTGAGGAGGCAGGATAGTGTCACAACGTCAGCGAGTAGATGCGGATAAAAAAACAAAAACAGCTGAAAAGCGCCGAAAAGACACGGGAAAGTCATCTGAAATATTTGAGCAGAACAGAATATCGGAAATATTTAATGCCGGCATTGTCTCAGATAATCATAGTTCTTTGCTGCTGAATGTACGTTCCGATACTGAAAAAGCCCAGATAGCTTTACAGCTTCAGCGCACATTCGGTAATGCTTACGTGCAGCGGCTTTTCAATTCCCATTCAGTACAGGCAAAGTTAACCATCAGTCAACCGGGTGATGCTTCCGAGCAAGAAGCGGATAGAATGGCAGATGCTGTTATCCAAAACCTTGACCGGCCTGTTCAGCGTCAGTCCGAGGAAGAGGAAGAGCCGGTTCAAATGAAGGTGCAGCGGCAGGAGGAGGAAGAAGAGCTGCAGACCAGGGTGCAACTCCAGGAAGAAGGGGAAGAAGTCCAGGCCAAAATTTCCGATAGTCTGGAAGACAGGATTAATGCAAAAAGAGGCGGAGGCCATCCTTTAAGTGATGCTACGCGCTCTGCTATTGAACCCCAGTTCGGTCATGATTTTAGCCGGGTGCGAATCCATACCGATTCCGAATCCGATAATTTAAACCGTGAGTTGAATGCTCAGGCTTTTGCTACCGGGACCGATATTTTTTTCAGAGAAGGTAAGTACCAGCCGGATTCTCACGACGGTCAATGGCTTATAGCTCACGAATTAACTCATGTGGTACAACAGGGTGGTAGTAATCCACTGGACAAGTCTATGAAATGTGATACCTGGATGAAGAATACATTTCCGCAGGCTGCAGGTTTACAACCTGAAGTTGTCGAACGCGCCAAAGCAACCTTTGAGGAAAAAAAGAAGACTTATGAAAACTTCGTCCCGGGAAAAAAGAAGTTTAAAAATCGGTGGAGTTATCTGGCAGGAGATAAACCGAAACAAGAAGACGGAACCGGACCAGGTAAAGAAAAGAAGGTAGAACCGCCCTATAAAATGGAACCGCTGGAAGGTATGGATAAGCTGGCTTATGACAATGGTATGAAGAAATTCAAGCAAATGAAGAAACCCAGGATTCTGGGAGGTGCTTCAAAGTCGGTAAGAAGACTGGAGGCCTTAAAGTATTTACAGGAGACTGTAGAAAGTTCAAAGAAATATACTCCTTATAGTCAAATGATAGTTAATAGCATCCTGCAAGCCTACAAGGACGTATTTGGCACGGAGCTAAAGGAAGATAAGGCTGATGAAAAGCTGGGAAAAGGAGAGCAGGAGAAAGTCAGCACATGGCAGAAGTTTAAGGAATTTGTGTCTTCCATATTCCATATTAAAGACTGGATAAACTGGATAAAAGAATTTATCGGATTTTGTAAAAACCCGGTGGACGCAGTGGCAGAGAAAGCAAGTACGGTATTACCCGGATTTTTAAAGTTTGCTCAACCGATTGCTGATCAGGTTTCCAAATGGACAAAGTGGCTACCGATAGTGGGAGTTGTAACGTCATTGTTTTCACTGGTAAAAAGCATCCCCGGTGTGATTTCCAAATTTTTCGATATGCGGGCTTTAAAATCAACTGCCCGAGAGCCAAAGAAGGATAAAGAATCCGGTGGAGAACTGGAAGAAGCGGCACAATACGGGTATGCCAAGGTAAAACGGGGATTCTGGAGCCGGATATTCGGAATGGCTAAAGGTGCAGGTGATGTGGTGTTGAGTGTGGCCAAACTGGTGGTCGGTTTATTCTCCGGCGGTATTGGCGCCATTGTGGTACAGGCTCTGGAACTTTCAGCTACAGTGATTGATCTGGCCGTTACCGCCTTCAGGAAGATAAAAGGATTTGGAAAGTGGCTGTTAGGGAAAAGAGGTAAAGCCAGACGAGAAAACGCTGAGAAAATCATAATGGCTGCCAAACAGGGTTCGGTTGAAGCAGCCGAGTTAATCCTGAAGCTGGCGCCTGCCGGTATGACTCGCGGGGGCACACTGGATAAGCTTAATAACTGGTTTAAATACTGGGGGGCAAATAAAAAAGCTCACGATAAAAAAATGCTGATGGAAATTCTCAGGGACTGGGATAAAAAAGAGCTGGATGCCCTGGTAGACGGTATGGCCGATAAGTTGAAATCTTCATAAAACATGTTTGACGAAGGTGAAGAGAAATGATAACCGAGCTGGATGAGACTCTAAAACAATTGTTAATCAAACGAGCCGGGCTGGAACCTTCTGAGGTGGAAATAACCTTTGAGGTTCCGAACCGCGAATGGTCGGCCTCAATTTCTAAACCTACCATAAACCTGTATCTGTATGATATCAGGGAAAATCATAATTTACGGGGTACTGAATGGCACTTCGAGAAAAACGGCAGCAATATTACGCGCAAAAAGAAAGCAAACCGGGTAGACCTTTCTTATCTGATAACAGTCTGGACCAATAATATTGAAGACCAGCACCGCCTCTTATGGCGTGTGTTGTTGACACTGTTTCGCTATCCGACAATTCCTGAGGAGTTGCTGTCGGGAGAACTGTCCGGACAAGATTATCGGATTAGTACCTCCACCGCACAACCTGATGGTCTGTTCAGTAATCCTTCTGATTTCTGGGCGGCACTGGATAACGAGATCAGACCGGCGATTAATTACATTGTGACAGTGCCTTTGGATCTGGGTATTACCTTTACCAGTCCGGAAGTCAGGACTTCCACTCTGGGGGTCAAAAGTCCGGATACTAAGATGGAGGAACTGGTAATGATCAAAGGAGTAGTGCATGCGGAGGGAGCAAGAGAAAAAAGGGTTGCCGGATTGACTGTGGTTGCTAAAGAAGCGGGGCTGACCGCTATTACGGATAATCAAGGCGAGTACGGTTTTTCCAGACTTTCTGAGGGTAAACATACTTTCCAGATTTTATTGAATGGGGAAAAGATTAAAGAAGTAAAAATGAATGTTCCAGGCTCTCAATATGATATAGAAGTATAGCCAGTATCAAATTCTAAAAGGAGGTGGTATATGACATAGATAACCTGAACAGATGTAAAGTCGTTACCCATATAGGCCGGCATGGGATAACGTTTATTTAGCCCGGCTAAAGTATGAAAAAGGAGATGACAATGTCACCAGAATATCTTTCTCCAGGTGTCTATGTTGAAGAGGTAGATAAGGGTTCCAAGCCAATTGAGGGTGCGGGTACAGCCTGTGCCGCCTTTATCGGTTTTGCAGAAAAAGGTCCGATTAATCAACCGACCTTTATCCCCAACTGGACCGAGTTCGTGAATAATTTCGGCGGATTTATCAAAGGGGGTTACCTGGCATCTTCAGTGTTTGGTTATTTCCAGAATGGCGGCGGACGCTGCTATGTCAGCCGGCTACCCGGAGGTGAAGCAAAAGATGAAGTAGCTGAACCCAGTGCAGTTGCTACTCTCCCCAGCCATTCACAACCGTCATTGGAAAGTCTTGCTATTACAGCTCTGGAAGCAGGGCCTGCGGGGGCTGAGACTACGGTTGAGGTGGTTAAACCGGGTGGAGAGAATCCTTCAGAAGACCTGTTTAACCTGATTGTCCGGCGCGGAGGCACCGAAGAAAAGTTTGAGAATTTAACCCTGAAGAAGGGTAAAACTGCACGGAATGTATTAGAAGTAGTGAACAAAGAGTCAAAGCTAGTCCGCGTGGCTGAAAAGGAATCTCTTTTGAGTCCTCTGGAAAAAACACCCAGTCCCGGTGTTTATCCGCTGGCTCTGGCTGAAGTGAAGGCTACGGCTATAGCCAAAGTTTCATCAGATGTCATCGTTGGAAATGCTGCCGAACGTAAAGGCTTGCTGGGTATGGAAGTAGCCGATGATGTAACCATGGTCTGCTGCCCGGACCTGATGGCCCTGTATCAGGGCGGGAGTATTTCTATGGATGGCGTTAAAGCTGTTCAAGCAGCGATGATCGCTCATTGCGAGAATATGAAAGACAGATTCGCTATTTTGGACTGTCCTCCCGGCCTGAATCCTCAGCAGATGAAGGACTGGCGGATGAATATCGCCGGTTACGATACTAAATATGGCGCTGTATATTATCCCTGGATTAAAGTAGCCAATCCGGTGGATGGGGAGAGCATTGCAGTACCGCCCAGCGGCTATATGGCGGGAATCTATGCTCGCAGTGATAATGAACGCGGCGTTCACAAGGCACCGGCTAATGAGGTGGTCAGGGGAGCCACCGGATTAGAGATGCAGATTACTAAAGGCGAGCAGGACATCCTGAATCCTATTGGTGTGAACTGTATCCGGGCATTTCCTGGTCGCGGTATTCGTGTCTGGGGTGCCAGAACTCTTTCCAGCGATCCCTCCTGGCGCTACATCAATGTCAGGCGTTTGTTCAACTTTGTTGAGAAGTCCATCCAGATGGGCACTCAATGGATAGTTTTCGAACCCAATGATGCAGACCTTTGGGCAAGAATCCGGCGTGATATCACGGCTTTCCTGTCCAATGTCTGGCGGACAGGGGCGCTCTTCGGAGCATCTCCGGAACAGGCATTTTACGTTAAATGTGATGAAGAGAATAATCCCCAATCAGTTCGTGATGTCGGACAGGTAATCATCGAGATCGGTCTGGCCCCGGTCAAACCGGCCGAGTTTGTCATTTTCCGCATCAGTCAGTGGTCTAATTCCGGAAATGGTTAGTATCAGTAATAAAAATATAGGAGGGTAATAATTAATGCCTACAACTAATGAAGAAGCAACACGACAAGATCCTATTGTAGCGTTTAATTTTATGCTGGATATTGGCGGGGCTATTAAAGGTTATTTTACAGAAGTTAGCGGTATAGGCTCCGAAACCGATATTGTGGAACAGAAAGTAGTTTCTGAAAAAGGAGTCGAGGTTGTCATGAAAATTCCCGGGCGGTTGAAGTGGGGGGATATTACCTTAAAACGTGGTCTTACCAGCAATATGGATATCTGGTCCTGGCGCAAGATCGGAAGAGCACACGTCTGAACTCCAGTCACCGCTCATTAT
>CAZIQW010000068.1:0-4794 GCA_964541585.1 uncultured Dehalococcoidales bacterium
CACCACCCTATCCTACACTCTTTCCCTACACGACGCTCTTCCGATCTGAACCGATATTGGAGTACACATTTCCGGAGGATACCCATCCCGATGTTACCCAGGAAATCGGAAATTATGTTTCCCGGTTGATTCAAGATGGTGATACTCTTCAGATCGGTTACGGAAGTGTGCCCGATGCTATTGTTATCAATTTTGCCGGGAAAAAGCATCTGGGAGTCCATTCTGAATTAATCAGCGACGGTCTGATTGAATTGATCAGGATGGGTGTGGTGGACAATTCCCGTAAAAATATTGATCGGGGTAAGACGATTGCCGCTTTCTGTATGGGCAAACAGGACACTTATGATTTTATCAGTGATAACCCGTTAATAGAGTTCAAGACCATAGATTATACCAATAATCCTTTGATTGTCGCCCAGCATGAGTCGTTCGTGGCCATTAACAGCGCTTTGCAAATAGACCTCACCGGCCAGTCGACTGCAGAGTCTCTGGGTAAGACTTTTTACAGTGGGATGGGAGGACAGGCCAGTTTCATGCGCGGGGCGGTGTTGTCTCCGCGCGGTAGGTCTATCTTGGTGTTGCCATCAACTGCCAACAATGATACGGTTTCCCGCATTGTGCCCTTTTTAAGCGAAGGTTCCGGAGTTACCTTAAACCGGGGGGATGTCCATTACGTAGTTACTGAATATGGCATTGCCTATTTGCATGGTAAGAATATCCGGGAAAGGGCCATGGAAATGATTTCCATTGCCCATCCCAAATTCAGAAGAGACCTTATCCAGGAAGCCAAAAAACAGAACCTGATATATAAAGACCAGGCTTTCATACCCGGTAAGGCAGGTGAGTATCCGAAAGAACTGGAAATATACCGGACTATCCGGACCGGAATCGAAATCTTTATGCGGCCGGTAAAAATAAGTGATGAGCCCCTGCTTAAGGACTTATTCTACGGTCTATCGGATAACAGTATGTACCGCCGTTTTATTTCTCGGCGTCAGGATATGCCGCATGAAAGATTGCAGGAGTTCGTTATTATCGATTACAGCCGTGAATTGGCCATCGTGGCAACCCTGAAAGAGGGTGAAAAAGAGATTATAGTTGGTTTGGGCCAATATAATATCGACCCGAATACCCATACTGCGGAAGTTGCTTTCGTTGTCAGAGATGATTATCAGAACCGGGGTATCGGTACCGAACTGCTTTCCTATCTCACTTACCTCGCCAGGAAACAGGGCCTTCTGGGGTTTACGGCTGAGGTGTTGATTGAGAACCGGCCCATGCTCCATTTATTTGAAAAAATGGGGTTTTTCATGGACCGGAGAACAGAGGAACAGGTATATGAATTGAAGATGGCATTTAGCGAGGCAGCAAGTAATGTATAGCAAACCTGATATCAAGTATCTATTTGAACCCAGAGGCATTGCCATTATCGGTGCCTCCCGCGATAGCACCAAGATTGGGTACAAATTTGTCCAGAATATTTCTTTATCCGGTTACAAAGGGAAGATATACCCTATCAATCCTGATGGAGGAGAAATTCTGGGTTACAGGGCATATAAAAATGTTAGTGATATAAAAGGGATCGTGGATATTGCCTGCATTGTAATACCGGCCAAATTTGTTTTTGAGGCAATTAAAAACTGCGTTGCTGCAGGTGTCAAGTTCGGGGTAATCATAGCTTCCGGTTTTTCAGAAACCGGTAATACTGCTGAGGAAAAAAGGATTGTGGCATATGCACGCGAACATGGTATGCGCATATTAGGGCCCAATATCTTCGGTATCTACTCCTCCGCAGCTTCATTGAACGCTACCTTTGGCCCTGCAGAGGTTCGTCCCGGCAATGTCGCGGTTATCACTCAGAGCGGCGCAATCGGCATTGGTATGATGGGGAAGACAGTGACCGAGAATATCGGGTTGTCCGCCATTGTCTCGGTGGGAAACAAGGCTGATGTCGATGAGTCAGATTTACTGGAATACCTGATTAAGCAAAAGCAGACTAATATCATTCTTATGTATATTGAAGGCGTGGGCGATGGTGAGCGCCTTATCAGTATACTTAAAGAAGCTGTTAAAAAGAAGCCGATAATAGTCATCAAATCCGGCCGGTCTCGCCGGGGAGCTATGGCTGCTGCTTCGCATACCAGCTCGCTGGCCGGTGAAGACCGTGTATTTGATGATATTATTAAACAGTGCGGCGTTATCCGGGCGGAAACTATTCAGGATGCCCTCGACTGGTGCCACTATCTGGCAAATTCTCCTATGCCTAAAGGTGAAAACACGGTTATTATAACCAACGGAGGCGGCATCGGGGTGCTGGCCGCAGACGCCTGTGAAAAATACAATGTCAACCTTTACGATGATTTGCAGAATCTTACCCGGATATTTTCCGGAGTTATACCGGCTGTCGGCTCATCCAAAAATCCTGTTGATCTTTCCGGCCAGGCTTCTGACGGCTATTATGATGGTGCTTTGACCGCAGCCCTTAAAAACAGAGCAATCCACTCGGTCATCTGTCTGGCCTGTGAGACTGCTGTCTTCGACCCCGACAGATTCAGTCAGGTTGTCCGGAAGCAGATTGTGGATTATCAAAAAAAGAAGCCTCTGGTTTTTTCTCTCTTCGGCGGGGCTAAAATAGAAAATTATCTATATGAATTTCGCAGGCAGGATATTCCCGCCTTCTCGGATGTTTATGAAGCTGCCTCACTCATGGGGGCCATGTACTCGTATTACCGGAGCCGTAATAATTCCGAGGATGTGCCGGAAGAAACGGACATTGACGGAGAAAAGTTACAGGAGATAATTCGGAAAGTCAGGGCTGATAATCGGACATTCCTGCTGGCACATGAAGCTCAGGCCATGATGCGAATTGCGGGCATCCCGATTCCCGAAAGCCACATTGCGCGTAATCTGGATGAGGCCATCCATTATGCTGAAAAAATCGGTTATCCCGTGGTCATGAAGGTTGTTTCCAAAGATATTATCCACAAAAGCGATGCCGGGGGGGTTGCTCTTGACCTGGATAACCGCAATGAGGTTATAGATGCTTATGAAGCCATAATGCATAATGCACGCGCCTATAAGCCCGATGCTGTAATCGAGGGAATCGAGGTGGATGAAATGGTGGGGGTTGAGATTGAAACCATTGTTGCCGCACGCCGCGACCGGGCTTTCGGCCCTATAGTCATGTTCGGCCTGGGAGGAATCTACGTTGAAGTTATGCAGGATGTAGCCTTCCGTGCCTTTCCTCTAAGCCATCAAGAGACCCGGAACATGATAAGCCAGATACGCTCATATCCGCTTCTTCTGGGTGTGAGGGGAGAAAAGCGTAAGGATATTGATACCGTGGCAGATACTATAATCAAAGTGGGTACCATACTGCAAAAGTGCGAAGACATTACAGATATTGAAATAAATCCCCTGGTAGTATACAGTCAGGGTGAAGGCGTAAGAGCCGTAGATGTCAGAATCTTACTTTCAAAGCCTCAGGAGGCAGCGTAATGAAAACATTAATTATTGGTTCAATTTGTGAAGGAGCCGGAAAGACCAGTTTTATAGTAGGTTTGGCCAGAGCAATCGGTGGGCAGTTCGGTTATCTGAAGCCCTTTGGAGATAGACTGATTTATCGAAAGAAACGCTTATGGGACTACGACTCAGCACTCATTACCAGCATTTTCAGGCTGGAAAAAAGCTCGGAAGATATGACTATCGGATTTGAACATGCCAAGTTGCGCTATATGTACGACGAAACCACGATCAAGACCAGACTGTTGGATATGGCAGATAATCTGGGAGGCGATAAACCGGTACTCATTATCGAGGGCGGTAAAGACCTGACTTACGGGGCTTCAGTCAGGCTGGATACATTGTCTCTGGTCAGATATACAGGGGGTAAGCTGCTGTTTATTGTCAGCGGAGATGAAGGCACTGTCATCGATGATATAACTTTCATTAAAAAATATGTGGCAATGGAAAACATAGACTATGGAATCATCATTAACAAAGTTTGTCATCTGGAAGATTACCGGAATACCCACCTGCGAGACGTCAGGGAGCTGGGGGTCAACGTTCTGGGCACCATTCCCTATGACCAGGCTCTGAACTACGTTTCAGTCAGCTATGTTGCCGAGAAATTACAGGCCAGGGTTATCGCCGGAGAAGACGGGTTGAACCGTGTGATTAAAAACATATTTGTTGGAGCCATGTCCGGAGATTCGGCTGCCAGACTCCCCTTGTTCAAGAAAGAAAACAAACTGGCGATAACCGCCGGGGACAGAAGCGATATGATAGTGGCCGCACTGGAGAGCGATACCGCCGGGATAATTCTGACGAATAATATTATTCCGGCGCAGAATCTTATCGCCAAAGCCTCTGATTTGAATGTACCAATGCTGCTGGTGCCCTTTGATACTTTCCAGGCTGCCAAACAAATGGATGATATGGCGCCGCTCCTCACTAAGGATGATACGCAGCGTATTGAGCTCCTGGGCAGTCTGGTGGAGCAGAACGTGGATGTCGAGGCCATATTAAAATAGCCTTCAATAATTGATTTTTCACTTTGTGCGAATAACATAATCGCATATGGCGGAGATTTGACGCTTTATTGAGGGTATGCTACTATAAAATCACTTTACGTGAATAACTCGTGTCGAACGTGTTCATTTTATTTTACCCCTCCCGGAGAGGAAGCGTGCAAGTAGAGCAAGAGCTAGCGGGATTCTCTCAAAATAGGGATAGTCTTATTACTATCGGAGTTTTTGATGGAGTTCACCTGGGTCATAAATACCTGATTTCGCA
>CAZIQW010000068.1:4804-9182 GCA_964541585.1 uncultured Dehalococcoidales bacterium
GGAACTGGCCCGATTGAGAGCCAGGGAATTTATTTCACTGCTCAGAACACAACTCGGAATGCAGGGACTGGTTATCGGTCCTGATTTTGCCCTGGGCCGGAATGGCGAAGGTGACATCCCGACACTTCGTAATCTGGGAAACGAATTGGGATTTGCGGTCACTGTCATACCACCGGTTAAAGCCAATGGAGAGATAGTCAGCAGTACTGCGATTCGCAGTGCCCTGGCTGATGGGGACATGGAAAAGGTCCTCCGATTCATGGGCCGCCCCTTTGGTCTTCATGGTAAAGTGGTTCACGGAAAAGGCCGGGGCGTCGGCCTTGGTTTTCCCACTGTCAATCTGGACATCCTTCCGGGTCAGGCAATACCCGGTGATGGCGTTTATGCTACCCGGGCTTATGTTGATAACCGGATTTATCCTTCAGTGACCAATGTGGGTATGAATCCCACCTTCGGCATTAATGAACGTACCATAGAATCCTACCTTCTTGATTTTCGCAACAGTTTGTATGAACATGAAGTCCGCGTTGATTTCATACATAAACTGCGTGATGAGATTAAATTTGAAAATTCTCAAGAACTGGTGAAACAGATAACCGAGGATGTCAGGCAAACCCGAATAATTTTAGAAATCGAGGCAACAAGTAAGCATGGGTAAAGAAAATGTAACGATACCAACCGATAAAGAACTGGATATCCTTCTCAGCCGGGGTGTTGCGGAAGTCATAGTCCGGGATGAGATGGTCAGCCTGCTCAAATCAGGGAAAAAGCTCCGTTTAAAGGAGGGTTTTGATCCCAGCTTTCCGGATATTCATTTTGGGCATATGGTTGGCTTGCGTAAATTGCGCCAGTTCCAGGAATTAGGCCATCAGGTTATTCTTATCGTCGGTGACTGGACCGCCCAGATTGGTGACCCCAGCGGTGTAAATGTCACTCGCCCGATGCTAACAGAAGAACAGGTAAAAATGAACGCTGAGACTTATATGGAACAGTTCTTCAGAGTGGTGGATAAGGGTCGAACTGAGGTCAGATGGCAGACGGACTGGTTCGGGAACTTCGGCTTGAAGGATGTCATTCAACTGGCCAGCAAATTCACCATCGCTCAATTTCTGGCTCGTGAAGATTTCGGGAAAAGATATGCCGAAGGACGCCCCATCGCTATCACTGAATTTGTTTATCCTCTTCTCCAGGCTTATGATTCTGTTGCCATCCAGTCGGATGTTGAATTCGGCGGAATAGACCAGAAATTCAATTTACTGGTAGGAAGGGAACTTCAGACCATGATGGGACAGCGTCCCCAGCAGACCTTTACTGTGCCGCTGCTCATTGGTACCGATGGATGCCATAAGATGAGTAAAAGTAAGGGAAATTATATCGGCGTTGCTGAAGCACCCGGTGAAATGTATGGCAAAGTAATGTCCGTTCCGGATTCCCTGCTCCTCAATTATTTTGAATTACTCACGGATATTCCGGATGAGGAACTGGACGAAATCAGACGAAGTCTTGAAAAAGGCAGCGTTAACCCGATGGATTACAAAAAAAGGCTGGCATATGAAATCGTATCCCAGCTTCATGGAAACGAGAGCGCCCGGCAGGCGGAAGATGAATTTACCAAAGTTTTCCAAAAACGTGAAGCCCCTGAGGAAATCAAGGAATGCTCATATTCCTTCCAGGATTTTGGGGCTGCAGATGGCGGTATTGATATCAGTAAATTACTGGTAGCTATGGGGATGGCAAAGAGCAGAAGCGAAGCAAATCGACTGATAAGTCAGGGTGGTGTGAGCATCGACAACCAGCGGTTGACTGCCAGTATCGCGCCAGTTCAGAGCGGCAGTCTTATCAAGGTGGGCAAGCATCGCTTTGCCAGGATTGTTAACAGTGACAAATAAAAACTATTATATACCGGATTCACGATAAATAAGAGGAGTATAGAAGGAGACATTTTCATGGCACAATTGCGTATACCTGGTCCTACCCCTTTGCCGTCCGAGGTTTTGCAGTCTATGACAAAGCAGATGATTAATCATCGTGCTGCTGAGTTTCATGGAATCATGGAAGACGTTACCGAGAAGCTGAAGACTATCTACCAGACTAAAAACGATGTTTTTGTCCTTACTTCATCCGGTACCGGTGGTATGGAAGCAGCAGTAGTCAATATGCTTTCTCCTGGTGACACGGTCCTTGGAGTATCTATCGGTAATTTCGGAAGAAGGTTTATGACCATCGCCAGAAACTTCGGAGCCAAGGTAATACCGGTAGAATTTGAAGGTGGTACGGCAGCTGACCCGGAAATTGTCCGTGAAGCATTGCAGGACAACCCATCCGTCAAAGCCGTTCTGTTAACCCACAACGAGACTTCCACCGGTATCACCAATGACCTGGCCTCGTTGTCTGGAGTTGTCAGGGAATACGAGAAATTAATGATTGTAGACTGCATCTCCAGTCTGGGATCAATTAATTGTCCGGTAGATGAATGGGGTGTTGATGTCGCCGTATCCGGTTCTCAAAAAGGCTGGATGGCTCCTCCCGGACTGGCTTTTGTCAGTATCAGTCCCAGGGCCTGGGAGTTTCACTCCAGGGCTAAAATGCCTCGTTTCTACTGGAAAAGGGCGAGACTCCTTGGACTCCCGGCATGACCACTGTGTTTGCCCTGAAAACAGGTCTGGATATGCTGATTAAGGAAGGATTGGAAAACGTCTTTGCCCGTCATGCCAGAGTCGCCAAACTTACCCGCGAAGGTGTTAAAGCCCTGGGTTTGAAACAGGTTGCAGATGAGAAATTTGCTTCCAATACTGTTACCGCTGTCTGGCTGCCTCAGGGTATTGAGTACCAGGTCCTGAGCAAAGCCATGAGAGATGAGAAGCAGGTTATTATTACCGGCGGTCAGGATAATCTTGACGGAAAGATATTCCGCATAGGTCATCTCGGCTGGGTAAATGATGATGACATCAAAGAGTGTTTGGATGCTCTGAAAGAAGTACTGCCTAAACTGGGTTATAAAATAAGTTAACAGGAGCAAGAAGATGAAAGTGCTAGTAGCTGACTCGCTTTCGAAAGAAGGTATTGAGATTATGAAGGCCGTTGCCGAAGTGGATGTGAAAACTGGCCTGAAGCAAGAGGAGATAATTTCTATCATTGGTGATTATGAAGGTCTGGTGGTCCGCAGTCAGACTCAGGTAACGGCTCCCATTATCGAAGCAGGTCATAAGTTGAATGTTATCGGGCGTGCCGGTGTGGGGGTGGACAATATCGACCTGGAAGCGGCTACCCGCCGAGGTATTATAGTAGTAAACGCTCCCACGGGTAACACCATATCCGCTGCCGAGCATGCAATTGCCCTCATGTTAGCTTTAGCCCGTTATGTGCCGGCTGCCAACTATGCGCTCAAGGCCTGTAAATGGGAAAGAAGCAAATTTACGGGCACGGAGGTCCGGGGAAAAACCCTGGGTATTATTGGTTTGGGAAATGTCGGTTCTGCCGTAGCTCGCCGGGCTCTTGGACTGGAGATGAAACTTATCGGTTTTGATCCCTTTGTTTCTCAGGACCATGCTCGTAATTTACATGTGGAAGTAGTCCCCCTGGAGCGTCTTTATCAAGAAGCCGATTTCATTTCTCTGCATATTCCTTTGACCGCGCAGACCAAAGAAATGATTAATACCCGGGAACTGGAAATGATGAAGCCGACTGCCAGGATTATCAATACTGCGCGTGGAGGGCTGGTTAATGAAGAAGCTCTGGCTAGCGCTCTCAGAGAAAAGAAGATTATGGGAGCCGCAGTCGATGTCTTTCCCCAGGAACCCTGTACCTCCAGCCCGCTTTTCGACCTGGATAATGTCATCGTCACTCCCCATCTGGGGGCTTCCACTGCGGAAGCTCAGATGATGGCTGCCAGCGATGTCGCCGGGCAGATAGTGGACGTTTTTAGGGGACTGCCACCTAGATATGCCGTTAATGCTCCGTTCATTCCGCCCGAAATGATACCCACGCTGAATCCGTTTATAGAATTATCCACCAAAATAGGAAAGCTTGTCAGTTATTTATCCGAGGGACAGATAAATGCCCTCACAATTAAGTATGAAGGCGAAATTACCCAGTACGATACCAATACCATTAAGGCAGCTTTACTCGGCGGTCTTCTGGAAAATGTTAGCGAAGAACGGATCAATATGGTCAATGTTAATCTTATTGCCGCACGCCGCGGATTGACCGTAGTGGAACAAAAGGATGTTGCCTGCCAGAACTATGCCAGTCTGGTTACGGCTCAGGTCAAGACCAGTGCCGGCACTACGGAAATCGGTGGTACGGTGCTGCGCGGAGAATCCCATATAGAGATCGGAAGAGCGTCGTGTAGGGAAAGAGTGTAGGATAGGGTGTGGGT